>DVEE01000200.1 GCA_015295885.1 Leptolyngbyaceae cyanobacterium M65_K2018_010 | reverse complement strand
AAGTTTGTATTTGTCACCGGCGGTGTGGTGTCGAGTATCGGTAAGGGCATTGTGGCCGCGAGCCTGGGCCGGTTGCTCAAGTCGCGGGATTATTCCGTCTCCATCCTTAAGCTTGACCCCTACATTAATGTCGACCCGGGCACCATGAGCCCCTTTCAGCACGGGGAGGTATTTGTCACTGAAGATGGGGCCGAAACCGATCTGGACCTGGGCCACTACGAGCGCTTTACGGACACGGCCATGTCGCGCCTCAACAGCGTGACCACCGGCTCGATTTACCAGGCGGTGATTAATCGGGAGCGCCGGGGCGACTACCAGGGTGGCACGGTACAGGTGATTCCCCATATCACCAACGAGATCAAGGACCGCATTCATCGCGTGGCCCGCAATACCAATCCTGACGTGGTGATTACGGAAATCGGCGGCACGGTCGGCGATATTGAATCGCTACCTTTTTTGGAGGCGATTCGCCAGTTCCGTAAGGATGTGGGGCGCCAGGATGTGCTTTATATGCATGTCACCCTGATTCCCTGGATTGCCTCGGCGGGAGAACTCAAGACCAAACCCACCCAGCACTCGGTGAAGGAACTGCGATCGATTGGGATTCAGCCGGATATTTTAGTCTGCCGCTGCGAGTGCCCCCTGCCCCAACCGATGAAGGAAAAAATCTCAGAATTTTGCGATGTCTCGGCGGAGGCCGTAGTCACCTGTCAGGATGCCAGCAGCATTTACGAGGTGCCCCTCAATCTGGAGCGGGAGGGACTGGCGGAACAGGCCCTGAAGATTTTGGCCCTGGAGCAACGCCAACCCCACCTTGAAAACTGGGAGACCTTGGTTAAAGGGCTGTCGAACTCGAAGCGTCCCCTGGAAATTGCCATCGTGGGGAAGTACGTTAGCCTCAACGATGCCTATCTGTCAGTGGTTGAAGCCCTGCGCCACGCCGCGATCGCCCACCAGGCCGCCCTTAATATTCGCTGGGTCAACTCAGAAGATATCGAAACGTCCAGTGCCGAAGCCTACTTGAGCGGCGTCGATGGGGTGGTCGTACCCGGTGGTTTTGGCACCCGCGGCATCAACGGCAAAATTCAAGCCATTCAATACGTGCGAGAACGGGGCATTCCCTTCCTGGGGCTGTGCCTGGGTATGCAATGTGCTGTGGTGGAGTGGGGCCGCCATGTAGCCTGTCTGGAGAATGCCGATAGCTCAGAGTTTCAACCGGATACGCCGAATCCAGTGATTAGCTTGCTGCCCGAACAACAGGACGTGGTGGATCTAGGGGGTACTATGCGCCTGGGCCTGTATCCTTGCCGTCTTGCCCCCCATACCCTAGCCAGCCGTCTCTACGGCGAAGAAGTGGTATACGAACGGCACCGGCATCGCTACGAATTCAATAATGCCTATCGCAACCTATTCATCGAATCGGGCTACCAGGTCAGTGGTACTTCCCCCGATAGTCGGTTGGTCGAAATTATCGAACTCCCCAGCCATCCCTTCTTTATCGCCAGCCAGTTTCACCCCGAGTTTCAGTCTCGCCCCAGCGCTCCCCATCCTCTCTTTTTAGGGCTGGTGAGGGCGGCGTTAGATCAGTCGTCCCCACCGGTTCAGTCATCCCTGGGCCTGGAAACCACGGTTGAGGCCTAGGCGGCCCCCTGGGAGCCCGGAATCTCAGGGAATCAGGCTTTCCCCATCAACGGTTGGGGGCCTCTAGGGTAGGTTGGCTGACAGATCCGGACAGGGCGATCGCTCTACACTGTTGGCAAACCCAGTCTAAAGATACCCAGGCTAAAAATACCGTGCAGATTCAACGAGAAAACCTAGGGCTCACCGTAGACGACAGCCTGATGCGGGTCTACATAGCACAGCCAGAGTCAGGTGGGCCCTATCCGGGCATTCTGTACTACTCAGACATTTATCAACTCGGGGGGCCCATGACTCGGTTAGCCGATCGGCTGGCGGGCTATGGCTACGTGGTGGCGGCTCCCGAGATTTTCCATCGGCTAGAGCCCAT
>DVEE01000126.1 GCA_015295885.1 Leptolyngbyaceae cyanobacterium M65_K2018_010 | reverse complement strand
CCCCATTGATGGATAAAATTTCAGCGTGTTGATTTTTTACCTCTAAAGCAGCGACCCCTGCGATCGCTGGCCCCGGCGTAAGCCCCTACCCCCCATGAAGAAGCGCTGCTTGCCCTGTTATTTAATTGTTCGCAATGTTGGCCTTACCCTGGCTGCGATCGCCGTTAGCGTCCTGCTAACCGCAGAAATCCATGCTTCGGCCAATGCTGAGGATCCCACTAACTGGGCTGTGATGCGGCTATTTGCCTACAAAATCAGTGTGAATGCTGACCAAGGCCGCTAGTCCGGTTGAGGTTATCCAGATTGGGAGGCCCTAGTTTAAGCGGTCTGGGCTGTTCCAGGTTGGTCATTGCACCCTAGGGATCCTGGAGTCGGCAAGACTTTATGCCCCCCAACCCCTGTTGAGCAGGCCTCTGAATATGGCGCTCAATCCACGGTTGGGTCCTATTTGGTCAGCCCTACTTAAATCGTGAAGCCCCCTTGATGGGGGGGCTGGGTGGCACCGATAGTTCCCGTGCCGGTTGAGGTCGGCTGGGTTTTTCATCCTGGGGCTCGACGATTTCTGGAGCGGGCTGGGGCAGTTGATCGCGATAGTCTATCCCTAGCACTTCGCTATAGAGCTTGATGTAGTCCACAGCTGATTTCGCCCAGCTAAAATCCTGGGCCATAGCCCGTTGCTGCAGGGCCTGCCAAGCGTCTTTATAGCGGTAGCCTTCCCAGGCACGGATCAGGCAGGTAAACAGGTCGAGGGGCTCGTATCGGTCAAAGCAATAGCCGGTACCGGTTTGGTTTTCGGGTTCGTGGTGCTGCACCGTATCGACCAACCCACCGGTGCGGCGCACAATCGGGATACAGCCGTAGCGCATGGCAATCATCTGGCTGATGCCGCAGGGCTCAAACCGGGAAGGCATTAAAAAGGCATCGGCGCCCGCGTAGATCTGGCGGCCCAGCTTTTCACTGTAGAGCAGGTAGGTGGCCATGCGACCCCGGAAGCGAGAGGCCATTTGCCAAAGTTGGGTTTCGTAGTAGCGATCGCCAGTCCCCAGTAGAACAAACTGAGCATCGGTGTAGGAGAGGAAGCGTTCTAGAATTTGCAGAATTAAATCCAACCCCTTCTGTTCCACCAGGCGTCCCACCAGGCCGACCAGAAAGGCTTTGGAGTTGACTTCTAGGCCCAGCTCCTCCTGGAGGGCCACCTTGTTGGCGCGACGGTTTCCCAGGGTATGGGCATCAAAGGGTTTGGCAATGTATTTATCCGTAGCCGGATTGAAAGACTCTACGTCAATGCCATTGAGAATGCCGCTTAGCTTACCGCTGATGAAGGACAGCAGCCCTTCCAGGGTTTCCCCATAGTCGGCGGTTTGAATTTGCCGGGCATAGGTGGGCGATACGGTATTGACGCGATCGGCAAACTGTACGGCGGCAGCCATGGTGTTATGTCCCTGCATGTACCAGGGACACCAGGTCATTTGCTCCAGTTGCCAGCGCCAGGGCCCCTGGTAGGCCAGGTTATGGATGGTGAAGACGGTGCTGATATCCGGGGATTGGTGCATCCATACGGGAATCATGCCCGTGTGCCAGTCGTGGCAGTGGATGATTTGGGGTTTCCAGTAGTTCCAGGCAAATTCGGCAGCCCCATTAGCAAAAAAGGTAAAGCGCCAAAATTCGTCTTCACCGAAGTAAACTCGGCGGGGGTCAAAGGCGGGATGGCCAAACAGGTAGAGGGGCACATCCGACTCTGGCAGGGTGGTTTCGTAGACCGCAAAGTCGTTAAACATGGCGTTGCCCCGCCAGACTGGGTCTTTGGGAATGTCGATCTTGTCGGGTAGAAAACCGTAGTAGGGGATCAACACCCGCACATCGTGACCCAGCTTGCGCAACACCTTGGGCAGGGAACCAACCACATCCCCCATGCCACCAACCTTCGCCAGGGGCGCTGCCTCTGCTGCCACAAAAAGAATTTCCATATCGCCCCGCTATTGACCGATCTAGGTTCCAGTCTACGGGCC
>DVEE01000544.1 GCA_015295885.1 Leptolyngbyaceae cyanobacterium M65_K2018_010 | reverse complement strand
TCCCATGGAATATCTGGGGGCATGGCGTGATCACATCCAGGAACATATCCACCTCGTCAAAGGCATAGAAGGGCGAGGGGCGATAGCGCTGGAGCGCAAAGATAAAGCTCAGGGCCGTGAGGGACTTTTCTCCCCCAGACATGGAGGCCAGCCGCCGCACCGGCTTGCCCTTGGGGTGAGCGACTAAATTCAGCCCACCGTTAAAGGGGTCTTCGGGATCTTCCAGTTGGAGGTGGCCATCCCCGTCTGAGAGTTCGGCAAAAATCGCCTGAAAGTTCTCATTGACGGCGTCGTAGGCTTCCTGAAAGGCCTGGCGGCGAAGGGTGGTAAAGTTTTCAACCCGCAGCAGGAGTTCGGTGCGCTCTTCCTCTAGGGTGGTCAGCTTTTGGCTGAGGTCCCCTAGGCGCTCTTCGGTGCGATTGTACTCTTCCAGGGCCAGCATGTTGACGGGTTCCATCGCCTCCATGCGGCGTTGTAGCGATCGCAATTCCTTGCGTAATTCTTCCAGGTCCGTTTCGGCAGGAATTTCAGGGCGAGGGTCGGGTAATTCCTGGGCCTGGGCCTGCAGTTGGGCCTGGGCCTCCGCCAGTTGCTGCCGTCGCTCTTGCTGGGTTTCCAGGAGTTTATGACGCTGCCACTCCTGCTGCTGTTTGTGGGTGCGTTGGTCGCGCAGGCGATGCTCTAAGCCATCGCGGTTAGCCTTTTCGGCGGCCAGGGTTTGATCTAGCACCGCCATGGCCTGGCGCAACTCTTCAATGGCTTGGCTAATGGTGGCCTGCTGCTGTTTGAGTTGGGTCAGTTGGCGATCCCGATCGCCCTGCTGTTGGCGCAGGGTGGCCAGGGTCTGTTGGGCCTGTTGGAGGGTGTTGGTCAGTTGTTGCTGTTGGTTATGCCGGGCTTGTAGGTGGCCTTCGGCCGCCCGCAGGGCGGCCTGGCGCTCGGCCAGTTGTTCTTCTAGTTGGCGCACCGCCGCCTGGGCAGCCTGCCATTCACTGTGGGTTTGGGATTGTTCTAAGGCCGCCAAGTCAGCCCGTTTTTGGGCAATTTGGCCCTCGAGGTGGGGTAGGGCGGCGGCAATTTCCTGCAGCCGGGTTTGGGTGCTGGCCAGTTCCTGCTGGGCCTGCTGCCGTTGGGTTTCGATCTGAGTGCGGCGTTGGTCAAGCTGCTGTTGTTGCTGCTGCTGCTGTTCCCCCTGCAGTTGCAGTTCCCGGTACCGTTGGCGTTGGCTGATCAGGGCCTGGGAGAGAGATTGCAGGGCATCGGAGCGTTCCTGCAAGTGGCGATCGCAGCGCTCCAGCATGGCTTCAATTTCCCCCAGCCGTTGGCGCAGGGCCTGGGCTTCCTCGGACTCGGCCGGTTCCACCGTACCAAAGTGCAAACTCCCCGAGCGCTGGGTTAGGGTACCACCGGTCATGGCCCCGCTGGTTTCCAGCACCTCTCCCTCCAGGGTCACGATGCGAAACTCGCCCAGGTGTTGTCGGCCCAACTCCAGGGTCTCAAACACCACGGTGCTACCAAAGGTGTAGGCAAAGATGTCGCGGTAGCGAGATTCGCAATCGATCAGATTGACGGCGTAGTCGAGAAACCCGTCTGGCCGTTGCCAGGCCGGTACCGGCGTAAACTTGGGGGCCCGAATCTTGTTCAGGGGCAAAAAGGTGACTCGTCCTGCCCGCCGCTGCTTGAGAAATTCAATTCCCTGGGCGGCCACCCGATCGTTCTCCACCACCAGGTAGCCCAACCGGGCCCCAGCGGCCACCTCTAGGGCCACCTGGTAACGGGGATCCACCTTACCCAACTGGGCCACCAGGCCGTCGATGCCCTTGAGACCACTCTCCAACAGGAGCTTGGTGGCCTGGGTACCCTGGCTCTCTTGCATGGCCTGGGCCTGGGCCTCTAATCTATCGAGCTGACGCTGCTTCTCCCGTTGCTCCTTCAGCAGGCGGGTTTGGGTATCGCGCTGGAGGTTGAGTTCCGCCTCGGCAGCGGCGATCTGATCCGCTAGGGTTTGGATCTCAGCCTTAGCTTTGGCCAATTGATCAGCGAAGTTCTCACCCTCGGCCTGCCCGGGGAAACCGTCGTTCCCAAGGGATTGCAGTTGTTCCTGTTGCCCTTGAATTTGTTGCTCAAGCTGGTGCAGGCGCTCTTGCAACCGAATTTGCTCGGCCCGCTGGGGGTCCAGAGTGGCCTGCAGGGTTTCGAGATCGTGGCGCAGTTGAGTCTGCTGCTGCACCCAAGCCTGGGAAGCCGAGGCAATCTCGTGGGTAGCCTGACGGCGCTCATCTAGGGCCTGCTGCACCTCATCCCTGGCCCCCATCAAGGCCACCAGTTCGCCGCTGGATTGGGATTCAATCTCCTGCTGTAGTCGGGCGAGCGCCTGCTGGTTTTCCTGCAGTGCCAGTTCCGTTTCCCGTAGTTGGGCCGCCGCTTGGTGGGCCGCGGTCCGAGTCTCCTGCTCCTGCCGCTGGAGTTGCCGGAGTTCCGCCTCGTGGGTGGCCACCTGAGCCTGCAGGGCCAGATGTTCGTCTTCCCCCAGGGCCTTGATACGGGTATTGAGGGTTTGGAGCTCAGCCTCTAGAACGGCTAGGCTCTGTTCGGCCTGGGCGATGATCTGGGCCAGTTGAACCGCCTCGGTTTCGCCCTGCTCTAGAGCCCGCTGAAGTTGGTCAATGTGCTGTTGCTGCTGCTGCCAAACCAGCACGGCCTCCCACACACTTTTCTCCTGAAAGGTCACCTTCAGCCGCTGGTACTTTTCCGCCTTTTGCCGATCCTGAGCCAACCGCTCCAGTTGGGCCTGCAGCTCTCGCTCCACAATGCGAAACCGTTCTTCGTGGTCTCGCACCGCATCCAGCTTGCCTTTAGCCTGTTCAATCTTGCGATCAAAGGCAGCTACCCCGGCCAATTCATCGATGATTTGTCGCCGCTCCCGGGAATTCATGGAAATGATGCCGGTCACATCCCCCTGAAGCACCACGTTGTAACCCTCGGGATAGATGTGAAAGCGCTGCAGTTGCTCGTGGAGATCGTTCAGGGTGCAAGGTTCGCCGTTAATGTAGTAGTTGGAGGTATAGGTGCCCTGACTGGTCACCCGCAGTCGCCGGGTTACGCTCCATTCCAGCCCGATGGGCAAGGGCACGATTTTAGCTCTTGCCGCACCGTTGGCCTCGGCTTCTGCACCGTTCCCCTGGGCTGAGGGGGCCGTTGCGCCGTTGCGGCTGCCCCCCTGGCCGTTCTCCACCTGGACCAGGGGGTCATCTCCCGCTTCATCGGCGAGGAATAGTTCTGGGGCGACCCCTTCTAGGTCAAAGGTGACCGTGACGCTGGCCTCCGAGGTGGTCCGTCGGCTCATCTGGCTTTGGTTGACCAGGTCAGGCAGCCGATCCGCCCGCATACCCTTGGAACTTGCCAAGCCCAGCCCAAACAAGAGGGCATCGAGAATATTAGATTTCCCCGACCCATTGGGCCCAGAAATGACAGTAAACCCAGGCAACAAAGGAACCTGGGTTGTGCCACCAAAGGACTTAAAGTGGGACAACTCGACGCGTTTAATATGCACTGGCTAGCAATGCCTCAGGCATAAAACAATTGTACTACAAAATTACCATGCTTTTTCAGGAACCGGTAGAAAAGCAGACCGGCGAGTGCTTCCCGACCTACTGCCGCATAAGTTTAGTGCAAAGGTTGCAATTTGAGCCGCCCACGGGGCGAAATTGGGCCCAGACTTGGGATTTATTCGGTGCCCAAGCCTGAAAAGGGCGATAATAGTAGGCGTTTGCAGCCTGTCAACCGGTTTATTCCTCCATGGTGTCAGCATCTCCCCTGTCACCCCTGTCCCAGCCCGTCATCCTAGGGCTGGATCCAGGCCGCCAAAAATGTGGCCTGGCGATTATGGGGGTCGATCGCATCCTGCGCTATCAGGAGGTGGTGCCCGTTGAGGAGGTGGTTACCAAAATTGAAACCCTGCGCCAGCAGTTTCCTATTTCGACCATTGTGCTGGGTGACCAAACCAGCTCCAAGCAGTGGCAGCATACCCTGAGTCAACTGTTGGATCCCCCGCGCATTATGCTGGTTGATGAGCGGTACACCAGCTTAGAAGCCCGCGATCGCTACTGGCAAATGTATCCTCCTGCGGGGCTTACCCAACTGATTCCCCCGTCCCTCCGCACAATTCCTCGCCCCATCGACGATATTGTGGCAATTTTGCTGATCGAGCGCTATTTGAACCGGTTGACCGAACCGTAGGCCAGGGTGCCCTCAGGAGTGGTGAACCGGTTCAGCGGCCTCAGCTTGATAGTCGCCTGACTGGCCGCCCGTTTTACTCAATAACCGTACGGATTGAATTTCCATGGACTTTTCCAGGGCCTTGGCCATGTCGTAGAGGGTCAGGGCGGCAATGGTAGCAGCGGTCAGGGCTTCCATTTCAACCCCGGTTTCTGCTTTGACCCTAACCCTAGCTTCAATGCGGTAGCCGGGTAGGTCCGGATCGGGCTGAATGACCACCTCAACCTGTTGAATCGGTAAAGGGTGACAGAGGGGAATCAAGTGAGCTGTTTGCTTAGCGGCCATGATCCCAGCTAGCCGGGCGGTGCCCAGCACATCCCCCTTGGGAGCGTTGCCCGCCTCCAGGATGGCTAGGGTTTCGGGCCGCATCTTAATCCCGGCCACAGCGACCGCTTCCCGAAGGGTGGCGGGTTTGGCGGCGACGTCTACCATGTGGGCCTGCCCCTGGGTATCTAAGTGGCTGAGGGTAGGGGCGGGCTGAGAATTGTTGTTCATGGACCTAAATTGCCTTGAAGAATGTGCTAGGATTAAGAACCTGTAAGGGCGTGTAGCTCAGTGGACTAGAGCACGTGGCTACGGACCACGGTGTCGGGGGTTCGAATCCCTCCTCGCCCGTTTGAACCCTAGGGTTAACCGGCTCCTTGGTAGGGGAAGGTGCTAGGGTGTTGACTTAGAGCTGCGGCCTAGACCGGCCATAATTCTCCATGGCCCATGGTTAGAGGCCCACTAGAACCTGATCACGGTCTATTTTGGCGGCATAGGTACCCAGGGCTTGGGGGGCCGGCCCCGATATCACCGTGCCATCGGGCGCGTACTGGGCGCCGTGGCAGGGGCAAATGAACCGGTTGCGATCGCCCTGCCACGCTACCGTGCAACCGGAGTGGGTACAGCGAGCATTAACAGCCCTCAACTGCTCCGAATTAGCCGGGTCACGAATCACCACCACAGGGTTACCCTGTAATGAGCGATTGGTCAGGGAGCCCGTTGCCTCCAGGTCAGCCACGGTTCCCACCATAACGAACTCCTGAGTGCCCGCCCCCGCCGCCGGGTCAACCCCTTGGTTAGTGGAAGACCCGGGATCAGATTGGCAGGCGGCAATGGCCACTGGCAGTGAACTGGCTACCATGCCAACGCCCATCCACTGCATAAACTCCCGACGTTTCATAGATTTCTGTGGCTATAGCAGTAACGCCCCTATCGGCCGAAACCCTTGCCGCGGTTGGCACTGGGCATGCATAGACAGTGGTTCAATTGCTCTCGCAGGGTATCGTGGTCAAGGTTTTGCCCAATTAAAACCAGTTGATTTTTGGGTTCGCCTTTCCAATCGTCATCATCGAGAGAGAACCGCTTACCGCTGAGATGGAAAATATGGCGCTTGGGACTTTCGTCAAACCAAAGAATACCCTTGGCCCGAAACACCGACTGGGGCAGTTGGTTATCCAGAAAATGCTGGAATTTACGAATGGCGAAGGGGCGATCGCTGGCAAAGGACAGGGATGTGAACCCATCAATGGCTAAATGGTCGGAATGCCCATGACCGTGGTGATGATCGTGGTGATGATCATGGGCATGGTCGTGGTCACAGTGGCCATGGTCGTGATCACAGTTTGAATGGTCGTGGTGGTTGTGATGGTCATGGTGGTCGTGGTCATCCTGAACGGGCTGGAAGTATTGATCCGTCTCAAACAACCCGACACTCAGAATCAACGGCAGGGGAACCTGGGAGTGAGTAGTGCGGAGAATTCTGGCCCCTTCCTTGACCTCGCGGATTTTAACCTCTAGCAAATCCAGATCCGCTTCATCGACCAGGTCGGCCTTGTTAAGCAACAGGATATCGCCGTAGGCAATCTGGTTGTAAGCCGCCTGACTATTAAATAGATCCAGGCTGTAATTTTCTGCATCCACCACAGTCACAATGGAATCTAGACGGGTTAGGTCGCGCAGTTCGGTGCCCAGAAACGTCAGGGCAACGGGCAGCGGATCGGCTAGGCCGGTTGTTTCTACCACCAGGTAGTCAATTTTGTCCTGCCGCTCCAGCACCTTATACACGGCTTCCATCAGGTCGTTATTGATGGTGCAACAGATGCAGCCGTTGCTGAGTTCCACCATAGTATCGTCGCTCTCGGTGGTAATCAGCAGATCGTTGTCAATGCCAATTTCCCCAAACTCATTCACCAGGACTGCAGTCCTCAACCCCTCCTGGTTCGAGAGGATGTGATTGAGCAGGGTGGTCTTACCACTACCTAAGAAGCCAGTGATGATGGTGACCGGCAAACCATGCTTGGTATCATCCATGGTTGACGACGGGATAGGAGAAGCCGTGGTAGACATAGGCGTAGGGGTAAATTTAGGGAACCCTTTCCATACTAGCGATCAATACTGGGTAAAGCGCCTGACCGGGAAAATTTGTTGTCGGCTGAGCAGCTGAACCGATCACGCCTATCCATCTCCCCAGCCCTTTGAACTTAGGGAGGTGCTTAGGATAAAAGTACCGACTTCTGACTTGAATCTGTCCCACCGACCCACCACCTCACTCAATCACGACCTATCACCACCGGGATTTTATTTTCCCGCCGATCCCTTAGCTGCCCTCAGGAGAGGAACTGCCGGCGGGCAAAAATTCAGCCCCGGGGTCGGCAGGGTGAGGTTAGGTTGCCCTGCTCAACGGGGACTTGCCTAGACAGTAGCCAATCCGAGGGGTCAACCCTAGCCTGTTGGTAGGCCATAGCGGCACTGTTAATCATCAAAGCCAGGCAACCGGATACGGCAAACAACCCCACCAGCTCTAAGTAGCGCTTCATCATTCTTTCTTACCCAGTACACGGCTTGGGTTCAGCGAGGGCCGGACCCCAGACCTAGGAGCACCCTCCATCATAGGACTCTCTTGGCCGCTTGGCGTACCTTGGGGGACGGCCACAAA
The DNA here is from genome assembly GCA_015295885.1 of Leptolyngbyaceae cyanobacterium M65_K2018_010. GTDB lineage: Bacteria > Cyanobacteriota > Cyanobacteriia > Phormidesmidales > Phormidesmidaceae > Nodosilinea. Next base: position 1,079 of record DVEE01000544.1, on the reverse strand, counting down.
ATAAAATCCCTCGGTCTACGACCGAGGGAAAACCCCATCAGGAGACGCCTATCTGACGTTTAAGTTTTTCCTTAAAGCCGCCCTTTCAGCGCTTAATGTTAGCCTAGCCAACTTCACTAGCCCTGGGGGGCTGACAGCCGTAATTTCACGGAAACAATACAGGCACCTTTAAGATTTGCTTACAAAATCCGGGGGGCTCTAGGTAGAGCTACTGGGTATTGGTGCAGCGGTTAACTGCTCGAGCCTGGTGGGTGTCTGTAGAGAGGGAGAAGGAGGCGAGGGGGTGAGCAGGGAATTGGGGATCTACGGAGGCCAAATCCAGAAAGAAAGCCCCGTAGATCCCTGGGTTACCCAGATTACGTCAAGCTTCGGCGGCCTCAATTTTTTGCCGAGACTCACCCCAGTAGGCACTGACAGTGATAATTTCCTGATCGCCCTTAATCTCTGTGGTCCAGCGATAGATGGTGTTTTTGGGGTTTACCCCCACCTCCAGGAGTTTGGCCCCCATATAGTATTCCATGGAATCGCGGGTGCGCTTTTTGAAGAACTCTGACTGATTTTTGGGCACCGTGCGCGATAAATGGGCTTGGGTATGTTTAGGCTTGGCCATCGAGGTAAATAGGAGATAAAAGCGGTCTGTACCTATGATAAACGAGACAACCGGGCTGTTTCCGCCCCTTGTGATCCATCCACTCTGGAGAACTGACCCGGCGCCCGCCCAGCGGCAGGAATAACCGGCGGAGTTTTCTGCCAGCTAATGTCCGGGCTACTGTGGCCCTAGGGTCGATGCCAGCGTCGTGGGTAGGCCGATTTCACTGCAGACTTCATAAAAGGCTGTCACCGGGGGTTGGGCAAACAGATGGGCAATTTTGGCCAAAGTTTGCTCATAGATGGTGTTGTGGTGTTCGCCCATATCCTCAATATTTTCCCAGAGAATGATGGCAATGCCCCGATCGGTGCCGGGCTCTTGCATCAGATAGGCCCCCTGAAAGCCTTTAGTATAGGTGGAAACGGCCTTTTCATAGAGCTGGCGAGCTTCGGCAAAGCAGCCCGGTTTAAATTCGCCGATCGCAACGTAG
>DVEE01000188.1 GCA_015295885.1 Leptolyngbyaceae cyanobacterium M65_K2018_010 | reverse complement strand
AGCTGATGGAAGCCATGGGTATGCCCGTACCCGAAGCGATCGCAGAAACCACCGCCCAGGAGGAAGAAGTTTAGATGGCTGAAGCTGAATCCGCACCGACCCCATCGGAGGCTGGTTTGCCCTCGGCGGCAGCGTCTATCGTTGAGGCGGGGGCTGTTTCCCGCTGGTTAACGGAAAATGGCTTTGCCCATGATCTGGCTGAGCCCGATCACCTGGGGGTGGAAATCATTAAAGTTGAACCCCAGTTCCTGATTCCTATCGCTACGGCCCTCTATGCCTACGGGTTCAATTACCTGCAGTGCCAAGGGGCCTACGATGATGGACCAGGTCAGTCCCTGGTCAGCTTTTACCACCTCATTAAGGTGAGCGACGATGCCGACCGCCCAGAGGAGGTGCGAGTCAAGGTCTTTTTGCCCCGTGATAACCCCCGGGTGCCCTCCGTCTACTGGATTTGGAAGGCCGCCGACTGGCAGGAGCGGGAAAGCTACGACATGTACGGCATTATCTACGAAGGCCACCCCAACCTGAAACGCCTGCTTATGCCCGAAGACTGGGTGGGTTGGCCCCTGCGCAAGGACTACATTTCCCCCGACTTCTACGAGTTACAGGACGCTTACTAAGGGGGTGGGGCCAGGGTATAGCGGGGGTTTCCCAGCCTAGGCTCCGCACCCTATTGGGCTCATCCTCTACGTCTAGGATGGTTTGGAGGAAAAACGTTGGTCTAGCGCCGAGTTCCTGAATTTGACGATTTGAATAGTGCACTACCGTTGTCCCCGACGGCTTTGGGTAGGATGGAATCGGTTTTGAGGATCAGGGTATGCTGGTTCAGCTTGTTCGCCCCCTAGTGCGCACCCAGGTGCAGCTATTGTCCCAATCGCCCTCGGCGAGCACCAAACTGGTGGGGATGGTGGCTCAGTGGTTAGGTTATTTGGGCATACAGGCCGAAGTAACCCAGCTACAGGCTGCGGGCGAGCGCATTCAAGTTTCCCTCTGTGTGGGTAAACCGGAGCAATGCACCGAAGCCGAGTGGCAAAGGATTCTAGACAATCTCAACCAGCCCCGTGAAACCGACGCGGAATTCCCCTGGCTGGCCTACAGCGCTATGACTCCGGCTCAGCAGAGCAAGGTACATCGACTGTTAGCCTCGGTGCTACAAGCGGGCGGACAGGCCAACTCAGAGGATTGGCAGAACCTCCGCCCCCAACTAGCTGCCTTTGGTCTGGAAGAACCGATGCTTCTGGGCATTCAGGCCGCTCTCAAAGCCCCCTTGCCGATGGAACTGTTAGTCGAGCAGTTGGAACCCGAGGTGGCCGCCTTTGTGATCTCTAAGGCAATTGGTATTGCCCTGATGGATCGGCAAATCAGCCCGGCTGAGGACGTGGCCCTAAAAGCCCTACTGAATGCCCTGGATCGTGAGGTTGTGGCCTAGGGAGGCTGGTCGATGACTACTGTGCCGGTTCTTTTTCATTTAGCGTTTCCGGTTGGCGATATCCCGACCACGAAACAGTTTTATGTGGAAGGCCTAGGTTGCGAACCCGGCCGTGAAACCACCTCATCCCTCATTCTCAATCTTTATGGCCACCAACTGGTCGCCCACAGGGCGTCGGAGCTGACTCCCCAAAAGGGCATCTACCCCCGTCACTTCGGCTTAATCTTTCTATCTGAACCCGATTGGGAAGCTCTCCTGCAACGGGCTAAGGATCACCAGCTCAAGTTCTATCAAACCGAAAAGCATCGCTTTCCAGGCATGCCTTTGGAGCATCGCACCTTTTTCCTGGAAGACCCTTTCTACAATCTCCTCGAGTTCAAGTACTACTGCTCCCCCCGGGCTATTTTTGGGGAAGTTGAGCTCGCCCTAGTGGGCGACTCCCCCCCGGGCTAGTTCAAAACTGGAAGGCGGCCGCGGTGGTGCGAAAGCAACCCAGGGTCGTCAGCTCGAGGTGAAGTATTGCATTCTGTTACAAGTCGACAGCGGGCTGACCCCGCTCCTCACCCCAGCAGAGCCGAAACAGCCCAAATTTTCCCCTTTTGAAGCCTGGGCCAAGCCAGCTCCCCCTTAACAACTTGTAAAAGATAAAGATACGGCCCCGGTGTATAAACATTTTTGGAGGGTTTACAGAATCAGCGAAAGCCAATTCAGGCAATGGTTTCGAGAAATGGGTATTCCTCACCCGGAATATGCATTTCTGAGATTCTCAGCATTACCCTTGGGACAAACCTTACAGAGAATGTAATGGGATTGAAGAAGTCCTAAGAAATGTAAACAAAATGAGAAAACTAACCACGTCGCTCTTTAAGATCCTCTCTAGGAATTAGTTAGGCAGCCTTGGCTGAACTAATTGGCAATTTGGTCATCTGACCATTTCAAGCAAACTCAGCGACAAAAAATTAGGAGATTTGAGTCGATGTTTGACGCATACACTAAGGTTGTTTCTCAGGCTGATGCACGGGGAGATTTTCTGTCTAGCGATCAGCTGGATGCTCTGAGTCGTGTAACCGCCGATGGTCTGAAGCGGATCGACGCGGTTAACCGCATGACCGGTAGCGCTTCCAAGATCGTATCTGACGCTGCTCGCGCTCTGTTTGCCGAGCAACCTCAGTTGATTGCTCCTGGCGGCAATGCTTACACCAACCGTCGCATGGCAGCTTGCCTACGCGACATGGAAATTATCCTGCGCTATGTGACCTACGCTACCTTTACCGGTGACGCTAGTGTTCTCAACGATCGCTGCCTCAATGGCCTGCGGGAAACCTATGCGGCTCTGGGCGTCCCCGGTGCTTCTGTGGCCGCTGGCGTTGAAAAAATGAAGGCTTCTGCCATCGCCATCGCCAACGACCCCGCGGGAATTACCCAAGGTGACTGCAGCTCACTGATGGCTGAAATCGCCAGCTACTTTGATCTGGCGGCGGCCGCTGTTGCTTAGGTTCAGCCCTAATTGAACCTGATGGGCACTGAAATCAGTGTCATCCCCATGTGTGTATTCATTTGCTGTGAAAACAATTAAGGAGAACCTTCGGTATGAAAACCCCTTTGACTGAAGCAGTGGCTACTGCGGATTCTCAAGGCCGTTTCCTGAGTGCTTCTGAGCTGCAAGTTGCCTTTGGCCGTCTGCGTCAAGCTACCTCTGGCCTCGAAGCTGCCCGTGCCTTGACTAACAAGGCCGATTCTCTGATCAGCGGCGCGGCTCAAGCGGTGTATAACAAGTTCCCCTACACCACCCAAATGCAGGGGGCTAACTACGCCGCTGACGAGCGGGGCAAAGCCAAGTGTGCTCGCGACATCGGCTACTACCTGCGCATGGTGACCTACTGCTGTGTGGCTGGTGGAACTGGTCCTATGGATGAGTACCTGATTGCTGGTCTGGATGAAATCAACAGCACCTTCGAACTGTCTCCCAGCTGGTACGTTGAAGCCCTGAAGTACATCCGGGCTAACCACGGTCTGTCTGGTGATGCTGCTTCTGAAGCCAACTCCTACATCGACTACGCCATCAACGCTCTAAGCTAGTTTGGCGATTGCCCGGAGGGGCAGACAGTTGTTAGCGGATAGTTAGCGATTGTTTGTTGCTCCGGGCATTGTTGTATCTATTTGAGCCCAAGGAGGCAACCATGGCAGTGACGACTGCGGCGGGACGCCTTGGCGTTGCGCCCTACGATGAGTCGATGCGGGTAGAGCTCAGACCCCACTGGGCCGAGGGAGACGTGGAAGCGGTGATTCGAGCCGCCTACCGCCAGGTCTTTGGTAACCAGTACATTATGGCCAGCGAGCGGAATACCAGCGCCGAGTCATTATTGAGACAGGGAGAGATTTCGGTGCGTGACTTTGTGCGCGCCCTAGCCCTGTCGGAGCTGTATCGAGATAAGTTCTTCTCGAGTGGACCGCAAAATCGCTTTATTGAACTGAACTTTAAACATCTGCTCGGGCGAGCTCCCTACGACCAGGATGAAGTCGCCTATCACACCGACCTCTATAACCACCAAGGATACGCTGCGGAGATCAACTCCTACATTGATTCCCAGGAATACCGCGATAGCTTTGGCGACAATGTGGTGCCTTACTATCGGGGCCATCTAACCCAGCGGAATCAAAAAACCGTTGGGTTTCCGCGCTTTTTCCAGCTCTATCGAGGTTATGGTACCAGCGATCGCACCCAGCGCAGTGGTGTTCGGGCCCGGTTGGTGACGGAGATTGCCCGTAATTCCGCTTCCCCAGTGGCCAGTGGTAGCACGGGTCCCGCCATTGTCGGCGTGGTGGGTGGTGAGCGTGGCAAGCTCTATCGAGTGCGGGTGGCCCAGGCCGCCCGCCCCGGCGCGCCCCAGGTTCGGCGTACCAGCACCGAGTTTTTGGTGCCCTACGAGCAACTCTCCCAGCGGTTGCAGCAAATTAACCGTAGTGGTGGCCGAGTCACCAACGTTGACCTAGCCTAGGCCTGGGCAAGTAGCCTGGCTACTGCGCTGAATCACCAGGAAAGTCCTTTTCCCTAGGCAAGGGGGCTTTCCTGGCTGGCCGTTTTTTTTCTGCTGTGTTGAGCATCCTGTTTATTAAGGAGGATAGACCTGTGCCAATTACCACCGCAGCTTCCCGGTTGGGAACCGCTGCCTTTACTGAAACTGCCCCGGTTGAACTGCGGGCAAACTGGGCTCCTGACGACGCGGAGATTGTGATCCGGGCCGTATACCGTCAATTGTTGGGCAATGACTATTTGATGAACTCCGAGCGGTTGACTAGCGCCGAGTCATTGCTGAAGAATGGTTACATCAACGTGCGCGAGTTCGTGCGGGCCGTGGCCAAGTCCGAGTTGTACAAGGAAAAGTTCTTCTACGGTAACTTTCAAACCCGCGTGATTGAGCTGCACACCAAGCATTTGTTGGGGCGGGCCGTCTACGATGAGTCGGAAGTGATCGAACACCTCGATCGCTATGAAAACGAAGGCTACGATGCCGATGTGGATTCCTTTATCGACAGCGAAGAGTATCAAGCTAACTTCGGCGATAATGTGGTGCCCTACTACCGTAGCTTTGTCTATCAGGCCGGGCAACGATCGGTGGGCTTTACCCGCATGTTCCAACTCTATCGGGGCTACGCCACCAGCGATCGCTCCCAGGCCGCGGGTCGCCAGTCTCGCCTAGCCGGGGAGTTGGGCCGTAATAGCTCCTCTTCCATCGTCAGTCCGACCAGTGCCATTGCCGGGTGGTCCGCTCAGGCGAACAAGACGTCCACCCCCCAAAAGGCTTTGGGTGGGTCTACCCCCTACGGCAGCCAGGCGGGTCGGGTCTATCGGGTGGAAGTGATGGGAGCCAATCTGCCCCGTTACCCCAAGGTACGTCGGGTCAATACGGCCTACCTGGTGCCCTACGAACAACTGTCTGCCAAGCTCCAGCAGATCAACAAGCTGGGCGGTCGGGTAACCAGTGTTACTCCCGCCAGCCTGTAGGACTGATCCTTACCCCTAATCTCCGTAGAGGCGTCGGTAATGAACGGCGTCTCTACTCAGACCAGGGGGTTATCCCATCATCAACTACCCTAAACGTTTAGGAGAATTTCGCGTTATGCTCGCTCAAAACGCCTTTGGTAGCCAAACGGCCTCGCCCTCGGGAAATCGCATTTTTCTCTACGAGGTGGAAGGGCTGCGCCAAAACGATGAAACCGATCGCAACAACTACCCCATTCGCAGTAGTGGTAGCGTTTTTATTAAAGTCCCCTACAACCGCATGAATGAAGAAATGCAGCGAATTACCCGCATGGGGGGCAAAATTGTTAGCATTCAGCCCCTTTCGGCCAATGGTAGCCGCAAAAGCTAGGTAGTCCATGGGCAGCAAGGCATCCACCCTGGCGGAGAACCAGGGAGAGAGTCTGACAGTCGATCAGGCCCTGGCCAATCTGAACCAAACCGCTGATAGTAGTTTGCGCTACTACGCGGCCTGGTGGCTCGGTCGGTTTCGGGTCAGTACGCCGGTGGTCATAGAGGCTTTGATTGGGGCCCTAGGCGATGAGGTGGATCGGGCTCCCGATGGAGGCTATCCCCTGCGTCGCAATGCCGCCCGCGCGCTCGGTAAGCTGGGCGACCGCCAGGCGGTTCCCCCGTTGATTCAATGTCTGACCTGCCCCGACTACTATGTGCGGGAAGCGGCCGCCCAGGCCCTGGAACAATTGGGTGACCCGCGAGCGATTCAACCGTTGCGATCGCTGCTGGCGGGGGGAGTGGCGGCGGCGGTGCCTGTGCCTGGTAAACCCCATTTGGTACAACCCTACAATGCCGTGCTAGAGGCCCTGGGTAGTCTGGGAGCCCGGGAGGCGGTAGCTGAGATTCAACCCTTTCTGGATCACGAAATCGCTCAGGTCCAGAATGCTGCTGCCCGCGCCCTCTACCAACTCACGGGCGATGCCGCCTACGGCCAACAGCTTGTAGAACGTCTCCAGGCGCCCAACCTGCAACTACGACGCTCGGCCATGATGGATTTGGGAGCGATTGGCTATCTGCCCGCCGCCCAACCCATTGCGGCGACTCTGGCCGAGAATAGCTTGAAGCTGATTGCCCTGCAGGGAATTTTAGAAACTCACCTACATCGTACTGGCTTTCCCCAGGGTGGGCTTTCTTCGGAGGCACGGCAGGTGCTGGCACTGATGGATGAATTGCTCTAGAGGTTTGGGGTGTTAGGGACGGGTATCGTCAATCTAGCTGAACTGATTGAAGCTGTGGAGACCGCCGATTCTAAGGCGGCCATGGTGATGGCAGTGCGTCACCTGGCGGCCGCTCAGCACCCCGAGGCAATTCCTACTCTAATTGCGGTGCTGGGCTACAACAATCCGGGAGCCGCCGTCGCCGCCGTCGATGGCCTGGTCACTTTGGGTCGCCCGGCGGTGCCAGCCCTACTGGACCAACTGGATGGTTATAACTATGGCGCTCGGGCTTGGGCGATTCGGGCGTTGGCATTAATCGGTGATCCTCTCGCCTTGCCCGTATTGCTGGAAACCGCGGCGGGGGATTTTGCCCTGAGTGTGCGGCGAGCCGCCGTGCGGGGGCTGGGCAACCTAAACTGGGAGTGGCTAGCGGCTGATCAGGTCTTGCCTGCCCAGAGTCAGGCTTTACAAGTACTCCGCCAAAGTACTCAGGATCCGGAGTGGGTGGTACGCTATGCGGCTGTCGTAGGTTTAGAAACCTTAGCCCTGGCCCGACTGAAATCAACAAATCGAGCAACCGTTGAGGCGATCGCCCACCACCTCCAGGCCATGCTGACGGCCGAAGAAACGCCCGCGGTACAAGCTAGGGCCTGGTTAGCCTTTGAGGTTCTGCGGCAACTCTAGGGGGTTGCCATTGATAGAGATTTTGCCCTCAACGTTAATTACCCTGCCACTCCAGGCTGGGGTGTGGCGTGCCGGGCCAGATTGAGGAGGTAGGCTGGGTGACCACGCCCTCGCGGGTGACATGCTCCACGGGACTGACGAAAAAGTGGAGTTTGAAAGGACGCCCCATTTCCCTCTCCAGGAACTTTTCAAGCAGTTCTACCTCCCTGGGTGAAATGGGCTCGGCGGAGCGCACGGTTAAAAACACCTCGGGTGGAGTGGCTAGCCAGTTGACCGCCATATCCACCAGGGTTAACCGTTGAAAGGTCAGGGTTCTATCGAGTAAGACGGTTTTTAGACTGGTTTCGAGCTGATTTTGACGCACCATCTGGGCCGTGCTAGCCCCCAGTGGCAAAAGCAATAGGGTGGTGAAGAATAGGGTGATGATGATGGGGCGCCGGGCCTGCTGGAAGGGAGCATAGCCCTTGGCAACAAAGGCCACCATGCTGGCCAGGGTGATGCCAAACAGGTTGGTCAGATACAGCAGGGTAGCGCCCAAGGCAAAATACCATTCGCCTCGGGATAACCACAGCCCAACTACGCAGATGGGTGGCATTAGAGCCACGGCGATCGCCACCCCGGCAAAGGAACTGGATAGTTTCTTATCGACGGCGGCAAACCCGGCTAGTCCCCCAGCGGCAATGGCTACCCCTAGATCGAGCAGATTCGGCTGGGTGCGAGCGGTGACCTCGCTGCCGAAGCTGGCTATCCCGGTGAGCTGGCCAATTCCCCAGGCCATGGCCACTGACAGCAGGGTGCCCACGACGAGGGACACCAAACCCCTGCGAATAAGGCGCTTATTGGCATCCAGGATGCCAAAGGCGGTACCGCGAATGGGCAGCATCAGCGGGGCGATTAACATGGCCCCAATGATCACGGCGGCACTGTTGCTGAGCAGGCCAAAGGTGGCAATCAGGCAAGAGCCGATGACCATCACGAGGAAGGCCCAGTC
>DVEE01000169.1 GCA_015295885.1 Leptolyngbyaceae cyanobacterium M65_K2018_010 | reverse complement strand
CCAGGGCATTGGGTGCGGTTGATCCTGCGGCTGCCGTATGTAGGCCCTGGACCCACTGGGCAAAGATGGGCTGCAACTGAATGGCCGAATCCGAAAACATATCCTGGGGACGGCCCAGCGCCCGCATGGTGTCATTGTGGATGTATAGCCCGAAGCTGTGGAAGCCCAGGAAAATACACACCCAGTTGAGGTGGGAGATGATCGCATCGCGGGAGCGCAGCATCCGATCCAGGGCGTTATCCATATTCACGGCCGGATCGTAATCCCGCACCATGAAGATGGCCGCGTGGGCCCCGGCCCCAACAATTAAAAAGCCGCCAATCCACATATGGTGGGTAAATAGCGACAGTTGGGTGGGGTAATCCGTCGCGATATAGGGGTAGGGCGGCATGGCGTACATGTGGTGCGCCACAATGATGGTCAGGGAACCCAGGATAGCCAGATTAACCGCCAACTGGGCATGCCAGGAGGTGGTCAGGTTTTCGTATAGACCATCGTGGCCCTTGCCACCAAACAGGAGCGGATCGCCCTTGTGGCCTTCCAGGATTTCCTTCATGCTGTGACCAATGCCCCAGTTAGTGCGGTACATGTGACCCGCCACAATAAAGAGCACCGCCAATGCCAGGTGGTGGTGAGCCGTATCCGACAGCCAGAGGCCACCGGTTACCGGATTGAGGCCACCCTTGAAGGTGAGGAAGTCGGCATAGACGCCCCAGTTGAGAGTGAAGAAGGGCTTCAGACCCTCGGCAAAGCTGGGGTATAAATCCGCCATCAGGCTCTTGTCGAGGATGAACTCGTGGGGTAGAGGGATATCCTTAGGCGCTACCCCGGCGTCCAACAGGGCATTGATCGGCAGAGACACATGGATCTGGTGCCCCGCCCAACCTAAACAGCCCAGCCCGAGCAGCCCAGCTAGGTGGTGGTTCATCATCGATTCCACGTTTTGAAACCACTCCAGCTTAGGAGCCGCTTTGTGATAGTGGAACCAGCCCGCAAACAGCATCAGGCCAGCCATAACCAGACCGCCGATGGCCGTGCAGTAGAGCTGGTAGCTGTTGGTGAAGCCGGAGGCCCGCCAGAGCTGGAATAGCCCGGAGGTAATTTGAATACCCTGGAAGCCGCCGCCGACATCTGCATTCAGGATTTCCTGACCGAAGATGGGCCAGACTACCTGGGCGCTGGGCTTAATTCCGGCGGGGTTGGTCATCCAGGCTTCGTAATTGGAAAACTTAGCGCCATGGAAGTACATGCCGCTAAGCCAGATAAAGATGACGGCTAGGTGACCAAAGTGGGCGCTAAAGATTTTGCGAGATACGTCTTCTAAGTCGCTGGTATGACTATCGAAATCGTGAGCGTCGGCGTGGAGGTTCCAAATCCAGGTGGTGGTTTTGGGCCCCCGGGACAAAGTCCGATCAAAGTGACCCGGCTTGGCCCACTTCTCGAAAGAAGTCGGTACCGGATCCCTATCAACGGTGACTTTGACCTTCGCCTCCCGCTCGCGCGGGGTAGTTGTCATGGAGACTCTCCTCTCTCTAGACAAAAGTAAAGCGAGCATTAAACGTCTTGGGGGGACTATAGCCCCGACCCTAAGGTTCTGTCGGTATAACAGATACTTTGACGGTCATTGCTCTTGAGCATTATAGTCTCGCAAATTAACGCCTCCGGGCCCAAGTTAACAATAATTCAAGCAGCGAAAACCCTTGATTTACGGGCTTTCCAAAAATACTCTGAACAGAAAATTGAACTCAAATATGCGTTGCATTAACAAAACTCAATATGGAGACCCGCTTTATCCTTGGAGATGGTTGGTGAATTCGGATCTTTGTGAACAAATGTTAATAATTCGCCCCCTTAAGCAGACCCCTGGTTTTCATTCCTTTAGTTCCCCTGGGTGTCAACCTCTGTAGGGGGAATGGGGTAGCTTATCTTTTAGGGAGTCGATGGGAGGTTACGCTAATGCAAACGGTCAAGGGTCTGTTGGCGATCGCACTGTGCGTTGGCGTCCTCACCGGCTGCTCTTGGCGAA
>DVEE01000394.1 GCA_015295885.1 Leptolyngbyaceae cyanobacterium M65_K2018_010 | reverse complement strand
TAATGTCAAAGGCGATCGCAGAAATTAGCGTGCCACTGCCAAAGGCCATAATGGCTGCGGTGAAGGTGCGGGCGGGTTGCCAACCAATGCCCATCACCGCCCCTACCAATAGGCTAGAGGCAGCGAGTAACCCTTGCACCAGCGCCGTGAATGAAACGCTCATCAGATAGAATTACAGGGCATTATGACCAGATTACTCCAGAGGGTCTCGCATCCTGGCACACTTAAGCCTAGGATGTTAATGCATTCTTTTCGTTGTTATGAACAGTTCGCCTAGGTCGCGACAACCTCCTCACCTACGGGCTAAGCCCTCCGCCAAACGTCGTAGTCAGCGATCCAGGGCGGGCCTAATCTTCTTCTCCGGGCTTATTTATGTTTTGGTGGGATTTATCGTCACCGCCCTGCCCGATCAACTCTGGCTTTGGCCCCTTGTACTGGTAGGAAGCTGGGTACAGGTTTGGGAGCTAACCCCACCTACCCAGGAGCAAAAAACAGGCAAGATTGGAGGATCTTTTCTATGGTTGCCCTTCCTGCGGCTGCTGGGCATTGGCAGCTTTACTCTGGCCTTGGCCGTAGCTCTCAATTACCTCGGCACTGATCAGCTAGACGACATAACTCTTGCCAGTCTGATTGGGCAAATCCTGGCTCTCAGTCTGCTGGCGGTGCTGCTCGCCTTGGCTTGCCGTCGGACTACCGCGACCCTAGCCAAACGCCTAGAACAACGCCTCAAACTTCCACCCAGAAGGGTGACTTTAGGTACAATTGCCTTACTGGGTCTAGCCATCGGGGGCCTAGCCGGGGCAGTTACCCCTTAGCTCCTATCCACCCAGGAAGAGCCGAGGTGCCCAACCGGCCCAGCCCAACCCTGGATGGCCCGACTACTCAGGTCCGGCGGAGGGTATGCGGAGGGTATTAAGGATTATCGAAAGTTATTAGGATTCAGAGAACGCCCTGGAGTAGTGGCACGACCACCGGTCAAAGCCGTACCGGTGCCTCCATCGGAGGGGGCGAGGAAAGGTTTCAGGTTAATGCTTTGACGGCTACTCAATGCTGGCAAAGAACCGGGGAGCCTGAGTAAATCCCCAATCTGCCCCAGCGAGCTATTTCCCGTTGGGGCAAAGGTATTTACCCCCTCGGTAGCCAGTCCTTGGTCTGCGCTAGCCAAGGTGTTAAAGACCTGGTCACGGGTAAGGGCCGGATCTTGGCCCTCAGGTACCGTGAAAACAATGCGACAGGTCGGTACGGCTTCTGTGGTCACACAAACAATGTTGTAGCCATTTTCAACGCCCGTATTCAGGCTGAGCAACCCGTCCGGACGATAGGATTCCAGGCGGGCACTAATTTCCTGGCAACGGCGCTGAGCAGGCCAAGCACTACCCATGTCTTGGGGGATAGCCCAGGGATACATCTGCCCCGGTTGGCTACTGGGAGCATACATTACCGTGTATTGGCCGTTGTTCAGTTGGCAAGTGAACCGAGACACGGCTTCCTCCGGTGCATCGGTGGTCTCTCCTGAGGTTTCCTCTGACTGAGGCTGAGGTTGGGAAGTCTCTGTAGAGACATCAGATGACGCTTCTGGAAGACTGCTCTGAGCTTGAAGAGTTGATCCGAGGCTAAAAGTCGATAGCAGCGCCATACTGCCCCCAATAGTCAACCGGGTCACCCAATGCCGCCTTGCCATAGCCTGCCTCTCCAAAGCCATTTAACCGTCGTTCCTAGAAAACCCAGGAAACTAGCCTTAAAGCATGACTGAAAAATGGATGAGATGTTCCCTATCCGGGAAATTTGATGGTTCCCAGCAACACAGGCAGACCAGCGAACTCTAAAGACCAAGAGACTCAGTGGCTCTGCCCAAGGAGGAGGTTCATTAGGGTCAGGAGTCCCCTCCTGAGGAAGAATGTTTCCTCCCCTAGGTCGGCTATGCTAACAAACTAATTGGCAACATCCAAGCTGGCCGGAGTCGCCGGGGTGGCCGGAGTGGCGGGAGTCGCCGGAGTAGCGGGAGTGCCAGGGCCTCCGGGAGTCG
>DVEE01000472.1 GCA_015295885.1 Leptolyngbyaceae cyanobacterium M65_K2018_010 | reverse complement strand
ATCATAGGAAAAATCAGCCCAGAGCGATCAGACTACTCATCGGGCTCAATAGTACTGGTTAAGCCTAGGCTGCAGAGCCCTTCGCTGTAAAACTCGGCATGCTCCAGAGCACAGGTAATCACCAGGGCAACGCCAGCGGTGTGAGCCTGCATCATAATGTCAACCGCCTGGGGCATAGTGAGACTGGGAACCACTTTTAGCAGAGACTCCACCACGTATTCCATGGAATTAAAGTCATCGTTGTGGAGTAAAACCCGGTATCGAGGGGCGGGCTTACGAATTGTGCAGGTCGAGCTCCGCTCAATCGTTTCAACCGACACAGCTACACCTCTTGTCCCAGAACCCATGATTGAATAACACTCTCATTACCAGTCCGGAGAAGAAGGGCACGGCAAGAGCCCTTACCTGGTTCCCATCATAGTAAAACGTTATGAAGAATTTCGTATCTTCAGGCTACAGGTTGATCCGGCTTAGCCGGCCAGCTTCGTTATCCTTAAAGTACAGGATGCCCCTAGTTGAATAGGCTGGTGTGCTTTAGCGGATGGACTACGATGACAGACCCTCAGTTCTCCCCAGGACAGATTGTTTATCTGGTCTGTGAACAAACTCGACTCTATGCCCAAGTGATTCAGGTTTTGGTCGATCGCGGCCTGGGCTGGGTTCGCCCGTTAGTGTTGGTGACTCCAACCCAGACCCTGGTTTTGGAGGGTTCCCTGGCCCTGGGGCACCCCCATCCACCGACTCTGGGTTTGGGACCGAAAGTACCCGATCTGCTCTGGCCCTTGGAACAGTTTTATCCGGCCCTAGACACCGAGTTTCTGGAGCTATTGGCCACCGCCCCCCGGCTCAGCCCCAGCGAATGGGAGGGGCTGGCCGCTGACATCAGCCCTCGGTTGCACAGGTTTGTGAATCAGCTTTGGCAAGCCCAGACAACATCCCTAGCCACCGAAGCCGGGCTGCCCCTAGACTATAGCTACCCCAAGGATGCCTAGGGCCGCTGTTAGCTTCATAAAGTTTCTATAAAGCAGTCGGCGGCGGCCCAGGGGAAAGCTCCATACCCTTGGCCGGCCCCTGCTGCTAAGGGCCTGGGCAGGTCCAGGAGTCCCAGCGCAGACTGGCCCTACCCCATGGGTGCCAAGCAGGAATTGCTTGGCCGCCGCTGCGTCCCACTTAACCCTTGGGAACTAAGCGAATGCGGCCGGCGTCCATCTCACTCATGAGTAGCTCTAGGGCCTCTTCGTCACCAATCGGTAAATAGCCTAGACGGGCTAGCTCCAGATTGATGCCCTGTTCGATATCCGGGGTTAGACACTGGCGATGAAGCGCTTGTTCAACCCAATGCCGAATGGAGAAAGCCTGTGCCATAGGTAATTACCAGGAGCGAGGAGGTTCACCCACCATGATGGCCAACCCCAGGGGAGGCAAGGGTGACGGATCACCCCCCCAATGATGATCTGGATTTCCTGATTAGGTGATTTAGGTCACAAACTTAGGGGGATTTTATGGCTATCTTCAGTGAATTCACGGGCCTAGGGCCGATTCTAGCCCCCACCTTTATCAAGATATGACTAATTTCACGGATAGGGGTTGGCAGATTCGGTAGGCAGTGTTTATCTTTCTTAGTTATCGGGATTTGGTTTTACAGCGCTTAACATTCCTTGGATAAGCAGGAGTAGATCGGGTATGCAGACAATGGCTCAAGCGATGGCTTTTGTTCAGGCTGAAGGGTCCCTCAATGCCTCCAACGCCCAGGACTTCCAACTCTCTCTGATGGAGCGCATTCACTGTGATAGCGCTGCAGGGTTGATTGTGGATATGAGCAAGGTGGAAGCCCTGGATAGTGCTGGCCTCATCTCCCTGGTTTCGGTTCTTAAGCAGGCCCGCCAACTCCGCAAACGGTTTTGTCTCTGCTCCGTTCCCCCGGCCATTCGGATTATTTTTGAACTAACTCAGTTAGACCGTGCCTTTGAAATGCTTGAAGAGGTGCCTTTCTCTCTGGCGTTAGCCGCCTAGGGCTTCCAACTGGGGGCAGGGGTCTGTGGGCAATTGCCCAGCAATCTCGGCGACCCCTAGCTGGGTAAAAAGCCTGATGGGCTTATAGGTCACTTTGAATTCCTTAGCTCCCATCACTTTTTGCTCAAGGGGTTCCTAGCTAAGGAACGTCATCCATTTAAGCCGAAGTCCTGTTGCCTCCATCGAGATAGCCCCTAGTCTGGGTAATCAAGGCGGGCGAGAATTTTTGCTTTGACAAAGGTTTACGCTCAACTGATGACGCTCCTTTAGATTGGCCCGCTATAGTGAGTAAGGAGAAATGGGGCTTTCCTACGCCCTGGAAGGGTCTACCGTGGCTGTAGCTATTGATTCACTGCTGACACCGGATATCAATAAGCCGGGCCGTTACCTGGGCAATGAGTTGGGGGCGGTTCACAAGCCCTGGGGGGCGGCTCAGGTGCGGTGGGTCTTGACCTACCCGGAACTCTATGAAGTCGGGGCCTCTAATCTGGGCCATATCATTCTTTACAGCATCCTCAATGCCCAGCCACGCCAGCTGTGCGATCGCGCCTACTTGCCTGCTCCCGACCTAGCCGCCCAACTCCAGGCGACTCAAACCCCTCTATTTGCAGTGGAATCCCAACGCAGTCTGACAGACTTTGACATCCTGGGCTTTAGCCTTAGCTACGAACTGGGGGCCACCAATATTTTGGAAATGCTTTCCCTGGCGGGTATTCCCCTCACCTGGAGGGAGCGTGATCAGTCTGGCCCCTTTAACGTCGAAGCGGGAGCTTGGCCGTTGATCTTTGCCGGCGGGCAAACCGCCACCTCAAATCCCGAACCCTACGCAGACTTCTTTGACTTTGTGGCCCTGGGGGATGGGGAGGAATTACTGCCTGAAATTGGCCTGGTACTGGAGGAGGGTAAAGCCGCCGGCCTCAATCGGGAAGCGCTGTTGCTCGATCTGGCCCAGGTACCGGGGGTCTACGTGCCTCGGTTTTACACCATGGCCGAGGATGGCTCGGTCCATGCCAATCGGCCCGATGTGCCGGCCCGAATTTTGCGGCGGGTGGCCACACCCATGCCCGCCTACGCCATGGGGTTAGTTCCCTACGTGGAAACCGTTCACGACCGCCTGACGGTGGAAATTCGTCGAGGCTGTACCCGAGGCTGTCGCTTCTGTCAGCCCGGGATGCTGACCCGCCCAGCCCGGGATGTGGATCCCCAGGAGGTGGTGGAGGCCATTGAAACCGGCATGGGCAAGACGGGCTACAACGAGTTTTCCCTGCTATCCCTCAGTTGCTCGGATTACCTGGCCTTACCCGCGGTCGGGGTAGAGATTAAAAACCGACTCAAGGACGAAAACATTTCCCTCTCCCTGCCCAGTCAACGGGTCGATCGCTTCGATGAAAATATTGCCCACATCATCGGCGGTACCCGCCTGACCGGCCTCACCTTTGCCCCGGAAGCAGGCACCCAACGGATGCGGGACATCATCAACAAAGGGCTGACCAACGAGGAACTCCTCCAGGGGGTCAAAACCGCCCACGAACAGGGCTGGGATCGGGTCAAGCTCTACTTTATGATTGGCCTGCCCGGCGAAACCGATGCCGATGTCCTGGGCATTGCCGAAACCGTGCGCTGGTTGCGACAGGCTTGCTTCATCCCCGGTCGCAAGTCCCTCTCCTTTAACCTGACGATTTCTAATTTCACTCCCAAACCCCACACCCCCTTTCAGTGGCACTCCGTGTCCACGGAAGAATTTCAGCGCAAGCAGGCCCTGCTTCAGGCTGAGTTCAAGCCCCTGCGCTGGGTGAAGGTGAACTTTACCGATGTCCGCATTTCGGCCATGGAGGACTTTGTTGGGCGGGGCGACCGCCGCCTGGCTGCCGTGGTCCGTCGCGCCTGGGAACTCGGGGCTGGCATGGATGCCTGGTGGGAAAGTTTAGACCAGGCCTTCAACGCCTGGACCGAGGCCATTGAATCCGCCGGGTTAACCTGGAAATACCGCCAGGTGGCCCAGGGGGAATGGAACCTGATGGGCCGTGGGGATGAGACACCCCAAGCTAATCTGGATGCCCCCCTGCCCTGGGATCACTTAGATACGGGCATTGACAAGGAATGGCTGAAGCAAGATCTGCAGCGGGCTTTGGAGGCGGCCACCGTGCCGGATTGTTCCTTTGACGGCTGCTCCCACTGTGGGGTCTGTGGGCCCGACTTTGGCCATAATGTAGTCGTGCCGCCGCCGCCGATCCCTACCTTTGTGGGGCACGGCAAGCCTGACCAGGAGCGGGTCCAGCGGCTGCGAGTCACCCTGGGTAAGCTGGGCACCATGGCCCTGATTGGCCACCTGGACCTAGTGCGCTTGTTCGATCGCGCCCTGCGCCGGGCCAGTCTGCCTATTTCCTTTACCGGTGGCTTTCACCCCGGTCCCCGCATTTCCCCCGCCAATGCCCTGCCCCTGGGGATGACCAGCAGCGGTGAGGTGGTGGACTTTGAGTTGAAGGAGGCGATCGCGCCCGATCTATTCCGCCAACGCCTGGCCGCCCAGTTACCCCGCGAAATCCCCCTCTACGAGGTTACCGAAGTCCCCCTAGACACCCCCTCGGCCACCAAGTTGCTAGAACAGGCAGAGTATTACCTGCGCCTGGGCTGTGAAGCCCAAGGTTCGATCCCCCCAGCCTGGGATGCCTGGATCGCGGAGTTACTGGATCGCCCCTGCCTACCTTGGGAAAAAATCACTAAATCGGGGGCGACCCAAGTGATCGACCTGCGGCAGCAGCTCTACCATATCGGCAGGGTCGAGGCGGTTCCCAGGGCTCTGCCCAGGGCCGCGCTTGAGCCAGCGGAGGGTGAAGTTTTGTTGCGGATCGTCGGCAGTTGTCGCAATGATGGCAACCTGCTGCGCCCCGAGCACGTCTTACATATGATGGAGCAGGTCTCAGGTCAGCCCTTGCAGTTGTTGCACCGCCATCGGGCCCGGCTCATCCTCAAGCCACTTCCTGGGGAGGTATCGCCCAGCGGAGGGTGAGCGTGCAGTATCCTGAACAGATCACGGGGAGGGAATGCCATGGGTAAACCTCAAGCAAAACCTCAAGCAAAACCTCAAGTAGCATTACCCGTTACGGCATTGGCGGCTCAATCTAGTGCCTTGTCTGGTTCTGGGTGGTCAAAAATCGGGCTCTGGGGTTTAGGGCTGATGGTCGGCCTGGCTGTGGTGGGTCCCTCTCCGGTAGCCTCGGCTCGGCCGGCTTTAGTGGAGAGCCCCCGGTGCGCTCGGGCCGAGAACGCGACCAACCCCGAAGATCGCGCTTCGGTGTGTTGCGACGAGTTATCTCTGCGGAACTTCTTGCCAGATATAACGGCCCCATTGTCCCGCACCACCTGCCAACTGCTGACCTTTCCAACCTCCAGTCGAGCAGAGGGAGAAGCTTTCCACAGCCAAATTCAACCGGATTCCCTGTTGAGCAATGCCCTGCCCTCTGCGGCGGCTATGACCCTGCCCAGCCTGTGGTGGAATCGAGACTCTATCCCAGCCCGGTTGGGTGGCTTTCGCCTGGTGGATGCTTGGTTGGCCTATACCACGAAGGAGTCCACTATGCAGGTGGTGGATGTGACGGTCAGTCCGCAGTTCTGGCGGGCCCTGACCCTGTCGGAACGCTACGGGGTATTAAGTCGCTTTGGCCTAGCAGCGGAAGAATTTGGCTATCACCTCAGGTTTTTGCACAGCAATGGCTTTAGCGCTCGGCTCGTGGGGATTTATGCCTGCGAAGGGGGGGGGAATGGGGCCGATGCAGGCTCAACTACGGCGTTGGAGGGTCGCCACTGCATAGCCACTGCGGATTTAGGCCAGCTTATGCAGATGCAGCGAGCCCTTTGGGCCGAGGCGGAGCACGCCCCCCTGGCGAATTCCCCAACCGAACCGGCGGTTCTGGCAGAAACGGCTGCAGCCCCTTACTGAGCAACAGGGCGCTGACGCTAACCGGCTGAGCAAGGGGGGGGACTCTGCCTCAAGGGTTCCCAGCTTCTACGGCGGCCAAGCCTCTAGGCCCCAGCCCTTAAGTTAGGTTGAACGCCCTACCCAAATCGACCGGTCACATAGTCGCGGGTTTCTTCCATGGCGGGGTCGCTAAAGATTTTCTCGGTGGTGTCAAACTCTGCCAGGTAACCCACCTTGCCGCCAGCCCCTTCAACCACTTGGGCATTATAAAAGGCCGTGAAGTCTGCTACCCGGGTAGCCTGCTGCATGTTGTGGGTGACGATGATGATGGTGTAGTCCTGGGTCAGTTCCTTCATCAGTTCTTCCACTTTGAGGGTGGAAATCGGGTCCAGGGCTGAGCAGGGTTCATCCATCAGCACCACTTCTGGCTGTACGGCAATGGTGCGGGCAATGCAAAGCCGTTGTTGTTGTCCCCCCGAGAGGGAAAAGCCACTTTCCTGCAACTTATCCTTCACCTCGTCCCACAGGGCGGCACGGCGGAGGGAGGTTTCCACCAGTTCATCCAGGTCGCCCTTGAAATTATTGATGCGGGGGCCGTAGGCAATGTTGTCGTAGATGGTTTTGGGGAAGGGGTTGGGTTTTTGAAACACCATGCCAATGCGGCGGCGCACTTCTACCGGATCCACATCGGGGGCATAGAGGTCCTGACCGTGGTAGGTCATTTTGCCTTCTAGGTGAAAGCTCTCAATCAGGTCGTTGAGACGGTTGAAGCAGCGCAGTACCGTACTCTTGCCGCAACCCGATGGGCCGATAAAGGCTGTTACCTTATTCTTTGGAATATCGATAGAGACATCCCGCACGGCTTTGTAGGAACCGTAGTAGATATCGCAGTCCTTAGCACGGAGGACTACATCGGTCGCTGTGGTGTTCATTGGTGAAGTGTCAACCATTCCTGGGGCTCCCCAAAACGCGAGCTAGTAAGTTTTCTGTCGAGTTACAAAGCGGGCAATGATGCTAGTAATTAACACCAACAGTACCAGAATGAGTGAAGCCGCCCAGGCCAGCTCCTGCTGAGGCTTAAAGGGCAAAATGGCAAAGTTGTACACCAATACTGCCAGGGTAGCAATGGGATTGAAAATGCCATTGGGCCAGAAGGGAGAGAACAGAGCCGTGAAGATCAAGGGAGCCGTTTCTCCAGCGGCGCGGGCGATCGCCAGAGTAACCCCAGTGAGAATTGCCGGAATTGCGGCGGGCAGCACCACTTTCAAAACGGTTTGATACTTAGAGGCCCCCACCCCCAGGGCGGCCCAGCGAATATCCTGGGGCACAATCTTAAGGGCTTCATCGGTGGTGCGGATAATGGTCGGTAACATGAGTACCGCCAGCGCTACCCCACCGGCCAGGGCCGAATAACCGGGCCTACCCGGACGCACCATCAAGCCGTAGATAAATACCCCAGCGATAATAGACGGCACCCCGGCCAAAATGTTGACGCCAAAACGAACGTATTCATCAATGGAGGTGTCATCGCCGCCGAACTCGGCCAGCCAGATGGCGCACATCACCCCAACCGGCACCGCAATCAGCGTCGCAATGGCCACAACAATAAATGTCCCCATGATGGCATTGGCAATACCGCCACCATCCAGGCCGGGGGGCGGGGGAAGCTGGGTAAACAAATCAGCATCCAGGCGGTTGAGGCCATTGACGGTGACATAAAACAGCACCAGCACCAGAGGGATGATGGCCAGGGTAATACAGAGGCCCGACAACCCGGTCATGAGGATGTTGAACAGGTTGCGCTGGCTTGATTTGTTGACCTTCAGGGCGTTGCTGTCAAAGGTATCGACAGGGGATCCGGAAAAAGTCGTCATGGTTGATCTCTCTTCTCGCTGAATAAATCCTCGACACCTAATACTTCGCCCTGAGCTTGCGCACAATCCAATCGGCCAGGATGTTAACAATCAGGGTCAAAATCACTAGGACAAAGGCTGCATACATCAGGGCCGAAACCTGGATTCCTTTCGCTTCGGCGAACTGGTTGGCCAGCAAAGAAGCAATCGTGTTAGCCGGCTGCAGAATGGATGGATTAATTACGTTAGCGTTACCAATTAGCATGGTGACCGCCATGGTTTCGCCCATGGCCCGACCTAGGGCCAGCATTACCCCGCCCACAATGCCAGAAATGGCTGCCGGAATCAGCACCCGGAAGATAGTCCCCCAACGGGTTGCCCCCAGGCCATAGGAGCCCTGACGCAGTTCTGGCGGTAAAGCGGCTAGGGAATCCCGGGAAATGGCGGTAATAATCGGTAAAATCATCACCGACAGCACCAGGGACGCTGCCAGCATGCTCGGCCCCGTAAAGGGAATCCCAAACAGGCCCAGGAACCATTTGAGGGCCGGAATCAATACAAAAATCCCCCAA
>DVEE01000023.1 GCA_015295885.1 Leptolyngbyaceae cyanobacterium M65_K2018_010 | reverse complement strand
CCGCCAGGGGCTGCGGGTCTTGGGAGTGGCCTACGGGACTCCCCCACCAGAGCCCCTGGCATTTACCAGCCCTCTGATTTGGCTGGGGTTAGTAGGTATGGCGGATCCTATTCGCAGCGGCGTCAAGGAGGCGATTGCCACTTTCCATCGAGCCGGCATTGCCACGGTCATGGTGACCGGTGATCAGAGCCCCACCGCCCATACCATTGGCCAAGCCCTGAACCTGAGCCAGGGTAAGGCTCTGAAAATGCTGGATGGCAGCGATTTGAGCCACCTCACGCCAGAGCAGGCGGGGGAACTGTGTCAGCAGGTACATATTTTTTCTCGCATTAGCCCCGCTCATAAGCTGCAGGTGGTCCAGGCCCTGCAACGGGCGGGGCAGGTGGTGGCCATGACCGGCGATGGCATCAACGATACCCCAGCCCTGAAAGCAGCTGAGGTGGGCATTGCCATGGGCCATAGTGGGACCGATGCGGCCCGGGAAGTCGCCGACGTGATTTTACAAGACGATGACCTAGGCACCATGGTCCAAGCGGTGAGCCAGGGGCGCACCATCTATGGCAACATCCGCAAGGCAGTGCACTTTCTTCTGGCCACCAACCTAAGCGAAATCATGGTGATGTTTGCGGCTATTAGTCTGGGCCTAGGTCAACCCCTCAATGCCCTGCAATTACTCTGGCTCAACTTAGTCACCGATATCTTTCCGGGCCTGGCCCTGGCGCTGGAACCGGCGGAACCCGGAGTACTGACTCAGCCCCCTCGGCCCCCCGAAGAGCCGATTATTCAGCCTGCCGCCTTCCAGCGCATGGTGCTGGAGTCGACGGTGCTATCGGTCAGCGCCCTGGGGGCCTACGGGTTTGCCCTGCACCGCTATGGAATGGGTCCCCAGGCCAGCACCCTAGGGTTTATGAGTTTGACCCTGGCCCAGTTACTCCATGCCCTCAGTTGTCGTTCCAGGGCCCGCTGTGTGTTTGGTCCCCAACGGTTGCCCGCTAACCGCTATTTGGCCCTTGCCCTGAGCCTTTCCCTGACTCTGCAATTTGGGGCTTTGGGGATCCCCCCCCTGGGGCACCTGCTCCGCCTGACGCCCCTCAGTTGGCTTGACGCGGCAGTGATCACAGCCAGTGCCCTAATCCCCCTGGTCATCAACGAAGCCACCAAGGCCACTCCACCGACCCCGGCGGAACCGGATCAGCCCGCCGCCCGGATCCCTTAGATATCCAAATCCTCCAGTTTCATCCGGGGGCCGTGGGTTTCAATGAACTCGCGCCGAGGCGCCACCCGATCGCCCATCAAAATCGTGAAGATGCGATCGGCCTCTGCCGCGTCCTCAATTTCTACCCGTTTCATGGTGCGGGTTTCGGGGTTCATGGTGGTTTCCCAAAGCTGATCGGGCATCATTTCCCCTAGCCCTTTGAAACGCTGGATATCGGGTTTGGCATTGGCTGGAAACTGATCATTCAAAAGAGTCTGCAGTTCCCGATCGTTGTAGCAATACCAGTGATTACGACCCCGCACCACCTTATACAGGGGCGGGCAGGCGATGTAGACGTAGCCCTGATCCACCAACTCGCGCTGGTAGCGGTAAAAGAAGGTCAGAAGCAGGGTCCGGATGTGGGCACCATCCACATCCGCATCGGTCATGAGACAAATGCGGTGGTACCGCAATTGGGAGGAGTCAAACTCTTCTCCCTTGATGCCTAAGCCCAGGGCCGTAATCAGGGCTTGGATCTCGGTATTTTTGTAGATTTTGGCATCGTCGGTTTTCTCGATGTTGAGAATTTTGCCCCGCAGCGGCAAAATTGCTTGGAAACGGCGATCGCGCCCCTGCTTGGCACTGCCTCCGGCCGAATCCCCTTCCACAATAAAGATTTCCGACTCGCTGGGGTCGCGACTACTACAGTCAGCCAGCTTACCGGGCAGGGTCGACGACTCCAGCACCGACTTACGCCGCACCAGTTCCCGGGCCCGTCGAGCCGCTTCGGCGGCATTAAAGGCCTGGATCGCCTTTTCGAGAATGGCATCGGCCACATTGGGGTGAAAGTCCAAATACTCGGTCAGGGCCTCCCCCACCAGAGAATCGACAATGCCGCGGACTTCGGTGTTACCCAGTTTGGTTTTAGTCTGGCCCTCAAATTCCGGCTCTGGCACCTTGACCGAAACAATCGCCGTCAACCCCTCGCGAATGTTTTCCCCCGCCAGGTTAGATTCCGCCTCCTTGCGCTTATTACGCTTGCGGGCAAAGTTGTTTAGGGTGCGGGTGAGCACCGCCTTTAAGCCCTCCAGGTGGGTACCGCCATCGATGGTGCGGATGTTGTTGGCAAACCCCAGCAAGTTATCCGAGTAGGCATCCACACACCACTGAAGGGCCGCTTCCACCTGGACGCCATCCCGCTCCGCCGCGATGTGGATGATCTCCTCGTGGATGGGTTGCTTGTCGCTATTGATGTAGGCGATGTACTCGCTAATGCCACCGGCATAGTGGTAGGTGGACACCTTCGGTTGATCGGTCTTGAGCAGGTCAAGCCGGTAGTCGGTAAAGACAATCTCAATCCCCGCATTTAGGTAGGCCAACTCTCGCAACCGGGCCGCCAGGGTATCGTAGTCAAACTCAATGCCGGTGGAGAAAATCTGATGATCCGGCAAAAAAGACACTGATGTACCGCGACGCTGCTCCTGCAGCGGGGCAACCTCTAGATCGCCCTGGGGTACTCCCCGCTCGTAGCGCTGTTTGTGCACCTGGCCATCGCGCCAGACCGTCACCTCTACCCACTCCGACAGGGCGTTGACCACCGAGATACCCACCCCGTGCAGCCCCCCGGAAACTTTATAGCCGCCGCCGCCAAACTTACCGCCGGCGTGCAGCACCGTCATCACCGTTTCTAAGGCTGACTTTCCCGTGCGAGGGTGAACGTCGGTGGGAATACCGCGGCCGTTATCAACGACGGTGACGGACCCATCCCGATTCAGGGCCACATCGATGCGGGTGCAGTGGCCAGCCAGGGCCTCATCCACGGAGTTATCAACAACCTCGTACACTAGGTGATGAAGACCACGGGGTCCAGTGCTGCCAATGTACATGCCTGGACGCTTACGAACAGGTTCAAGACCCTCCAGCACTTGAATCTGCTCAGCACCGTAGTTGGTTGTCATACTCCCGCTCCAAAATGGCCTATAAGCCGTTTAATAGCAATTCAGGTCAAAACGCCTTGAAATTATAACATAAACCTCTCAAGGACGGTTCTAAAGCCAAATGAGATGAAGATCAAATCAGGGGTGGAACCCCTCAAAACCTTCCCCCCAGAAGAACGCCCTGACCGCAGGGCGGCAGATAATTCAAATGTACCATTTTTGTTGGTAATTGGCGGTGCCACAGCCACCGGTAAGTCCAGTCTGGCCCTGGCCCTGGCCCAACGGTTTGAGGACGCCATCATTATCAGCGCCGATTCTCGACAAGTATATCGAGAGTTTGACTTAGGTACGGCCAAACCTTCCCTGGCCGATCGTCAGCGGATTCCCCACTACCTGATTGATCGCTGCGACCCGACCGAAACCTTCACGGTGGCGCAGTACCAACAGCAAGCCCAGGATTTGATCGAGAGCTGGCGCCAGTGCCGCACTGGTCAACCCCTACTTGTCGGTGGTACGGGGCTCTATATTGATTCAGTGGTGCGGGGGTTAAAAATCCCTCCTGTCGCCCCCCAGCCTGACCTGCGCAAGCAACTAACCGCCCTAGGCCAGGCCCACTGTTACGCACTGCTGCAATCCCTCGACCCGGTCACCGCCCAACGCATTCATCCCAACGATCCGGTGCGCACCATTCGGGCCCTGGAGGTAGGCTACGTCGCGGGCCAGCCGCCCTCCCACCTCCAGGGCGAGGTGCCTCCTCCCTACCCCATCCTCTACCTGGGCTTAGACTGCGATCCCGAGGCCCTGGGTCGCCGTATTGCCCAGCGCACCCAAAGCATGGTGGAGCAGGGATTGGTCCAGGAAGTGGCAGATCTGGTGCAAAAGTACGGCCCGGACTTACCCTTGCTGCAGACCCTGGGCTACGCCGAAATGCTCCCCCACCTCCAGGGTGACTGCACCCTGCCTGCGGCCATCGAGGCGGTTGTTCTGCATACCCGCCAATTTGCCAAACGGCAGCGCACCTGGTTTCGCCATCGAGCCCAGGTGCATTGGTTGGATGCCGATGCCAAGGATTTAGTGGATCAGGCTTGGGCCCTGGTGCAGGAGAGGAAGAAAAGCCCCCTAGACCGTCAGTGCGGTCCTGGGCAGGACAGAGGATAAAATCGGAAATGCAGTAATCCCCTGAGTCCGGTATGGCAGGTCATAGTAAGTGGGCCAACATTAAGCGACAAAAGGCCCGGGTAGATGCGGTGAAGGGCAAAGTGTTTGCCAAAATGTCGCGGGAAATTATTGTGGCCGCTCGCGCCGGAGGGCCTGATCCGGCGGGGAATTTTCAGCTCAGAACAGCAATCGATAAGGCCAAGGCCGCCGGAGTACCGAATGAGAATATCGATCGCGCCATTGCCAAGGGATCTGGGCTGCTGGGCCCCGACGATAGCTATGAAGCCATCCGTTACGAAGGCTATGGCCCCGGTGGGGTAGCCGTGCTGATTGAAGCCCTAACCGACAACCGCAACCGCACCGCCGCGGATCTGCGGGCTGCCTTTAGCAAGAGCAACGGTAACCTAGGGGAAACCGGTTGTGTAGGCTGGATGTTTGATCAAAAAGGAGTGGTCACCGTCGCCCGCCCCGGCGATGAAGAAACCCTTTTAGAAGCCGCTATGGAAGGGGGGGCTGAATCCTACGAGTTGATTGACCTGGATGAAAATACCACTGGGGCTGAGGTTTTTTGCGCTCCCCCGGATCTCGAACAGCTGGATACGGCCCTCAAAGCCCAGGGTTACTCGATTCAACAGGCGGAGCTCCGCTGGATTCCCAGCAATACTGTGGTGGTAGAGGATCCTGATCAGGCCCGATTACTGATGAAGCTGATGGATGCCCTGGAAGATCTCGATGATGTGCAGTCGGTCACAGCGAATTTCGACCTAGCCGAGGCATTACTCACGACCCTAGCTGCCTAGACTCCGTCTTGCCCAGGGCCAGCAAACCAAAATCAATGCGGATGGCGAGACTCGAACTCGCAAGGCGTAAGCCACACGCCCCTCAAACGTGCGTGTCTACCAGTTCCACCACATCCGCTGGGGTTGTGAACCGTTGGTCCAAGGTTGACGAGGGCGACTGAACTCCCTGGTAACGGCCCAGATATATAAGAATAAACCAAAACGATGGGTTTGTTAGACCCCGGCGGTAGCAAATCTTATCCCCCTCCCCCGTGATAGGATCAGCAACCGTCGTATGATTCTGGGTAGAGACTCTTGCCCGAGCGAATGCGTTTTTCCAAAATTTTGATTGCTAACCGGGGCGAAATAGCCCTCCGCATTCTCCGCACCTGTGAAGAGATGGGGATTGCTACCGTGGCCGTCCATTCCACCGTCGATCGCCACGCCCTGCATGTGCAGTTGGCCGATGAAGCGGTGTGTATTGGCGAAGCCCCCAGCCAGAAAAGCTACCTAAATATTCCTAATATTATTGCGGCGGCCCTTACCCGTAATGCTAGCGCCATTCACCCTGGCTACGGGTTTCTGGCGGAAAACGCTCGCTTTGCCGAAATCTGCGCCGATCACCAGATTGTTTTTGTCGGGCCTTCCCCCGACGCCATCCGCAAAATGGGTGACAAATCCACCGCCAAAGAAACTATGCAGCGGGTTGGGGTGCCAACCATACCGGGCAGTGACGGCCTCTTGATGGATGAGGCGGAGGCCTACCGCATTGCCGCCGACATTGGCTATCCGGTGATTATCAAAGCCACCGCTGGCGGTGGGGGGCGGGGGATGCGGCTGGTGCCCAGCGAAGCTGAACTGAGTAAGGCCTTTATGGCGGCCCAGGGAGAGGCTCAGGCCGCCTTTGGCAACCCTGGGGTATACCTGGAGAAATTTGTGGAGCGGCCCCGCCACATTGAGTTCCAAATTTTGGCAGATAGCTACGGTAATGTGGTTCATCTGGGGGAGCGGGATTGTTCCATCCAGCGACGGCACCAAAAGCTGCTGGAAGAGGCCCCCAGCCCAGTACTGACTCCCGAAATGCGGCAAAGTATGGGAGCGGCCGCCGTGCGAGCGGCCCAGTCGATCAACTACGTTGGCGCTGGCACCGTGGAATTTTTGGTGGATAGCAGCGGCCAGTTTTATTTCATGGAAATGAATACCCGCATTCAGGTCGAGCACCCGGTCACTGAAATGATCACTGGCATTGACCTGATTGCCGCTCAACTGCGCATCGCCCAGGGGGAAAAATTACCCTTCAGCCAGGAGGAAATTCAGTTTCGGGGCCATGCGATCGAGTGCCGTATTAACGCCGAGGATCCGGATCACAATTTCCGTCCTAACCCTGGTCGCATTAATGGCTACCTGGCCCCCGGCGGCATGGGAGTGCGGATGGACTCCCATGTTTACACCGACTATGAAATTCCCCCCTACTACGACTCCCTGGTGGGTAAGTTGATTGTCTGGGGCCCCGATCGCCCCACCGCCATTCGACGCATGAAGCGGGCCCTGCGGGAGTGTGCCATCACCGGCCTGCCCACCACCATCCCCTTCCACCAGAAGGTGCTAGAAAATGCCCAGTTCCTCAAGGGAGATGTTTACACCAACTTTGTGGCCCAGATGATGGCGGCGGGTTAGCCCAGCATTCTCAGCAAACCCTGCTGACCCACTAGCAACTCACGCAGCAACGTCACAATTCCCACCCAAATCACCGGGGCAATGTCAACTCCACCAATCGGGGGCACCAGCTTCCGCACCGGAACCAATAGGGGCTCCGTAGGCCATACCACCAGCAGGAAGGGGAGTTGGGTCAGGTCTGCCTGGGGGTACCAGGTCAGCACAATGCGAAAAATGAACAGCAGGGTCATTAAGGCCAGCAGCAGCCCCACACCCCAGCTCAAAATTTCTGTTGTTGCCATACTCAACCTCAGAGAATGACTTGATTCTAAAGCTTTATCAGTGGGTCAGGGGGCTGTTTGCACAGCTTGCCCGGCTGGCTTGGCGGCCGACTCCCGGAGGTCTGCCGTAACAGCGGTAGCCAGGTTTGCCACCTGAAGGGGATCAAGTTGATCAATAATATGGATTAACCTTTGCTCAAACCCTATTCGGATAAACCCCTATGACACCTTCCCTGACCAATTTCCTCTTAAGTCTTCTGGCTGGTTCT
Organism: Leptolyngbyaceae cyanobacterium M65_K2018_010; assembly: GCA_015295885.1. GTDB lineage: Bacteria > Cyanobacteriota > Cyanobacteriia > Phormidesmidales > Phormidesmidaceae > Nodosilinea. The sequence continues at coordinate 18,112 of DVEE01000023.1, read as the reverse complement.
TTGATTGTGGTTATTCCAGCTACCGTGGCTTTGCTCTTCTTGAGTCAGCGAGATAAGATTCAACGCCAGTAGAGGTTCCTCATCCTGGCTCAGGAGTGAGGGGATTGCAGTGAGATCTCATTGCAGTGAGATTTCATTGCAGTGAGATCAGGCGAGATCGGGGATGCCGGTGGGGTATCCCCGATTAGTTTGAGTTTGAGGGGCACCCCTCGACCCCTGATAAAGGGGGGACTGGGCCTGATTCCTATCGAAGGGCGGGAAGTCCGTTAGAATTGATCAGAAAATGCCCACTGCCCTTAAGGTGAATGGCGTTTTTCTCACTTGGCTCCTTGAGTCCTAGGCCCCCAGCGCTGGCGATAGCCATTTTTCGGCCAGTCGGCTAAGGAGGGCTGCCCCGGGAGTGATGCCTAGCCTAGAGTCGCCATTCTATAGAGGAATCTACTGTGAATTTTGGTACCCCTGTTCCCCTACTGCTTGGCATCTTTTTAGTCCTCAGTGCCGTTGCCCTGTTTTTTTTAGATCGGCTTAAGCCTGGGTATGGTCGCGATGCCGACAAGGTCTATGCCATTCTGTTTCTGATTTCTGGGATTTTTCTGCTCGGCAATCTGACGATGGAACTGATTCCATCCTTTCAGCAAATGATCATGGTGGGCATGCTGATTTCCCTGATGATTCAAAACGTCAATGCTCGGGTGCCGGGCGGTGGCCGGCCCATGCCCCAAGGCAGTGGGCGGGAGGGCTACGGGGAGGGCTATCGACCCAGTCGGCCCAGTCGCCCTGTCTACGGTACCGATGGTCGCACCAACTTGAGGGCTGAATTAGACCGACGAGATTTTGGCCCCGAAGATCCCTACGCCCGCCCTCGGCCCATGCTGAGCGGTCGTGAGGAGCCGGGTATGACCAGCCGCCCCCCCTACAGTCCTGATAGCTATTCCGATCCCTACCGTGGGGGTGGGCCAGGGCCCGATGATCGCCTCGATCATCCTAGCGATCGCGCCGAGGGCCCCCTGGGCTACGGCAATCCCCCCCGCCCGGACGAACGGGTGCGGCGGCGGCGGCCTAAAACCCGCAGTGAGTACAACGATCGCTACCGGGTCGATCCCGGTAATTCCCCTCGCCCCGATTACCGACCGGAACGGGACCTGCCTCCCGATAGCTGGAGCTAGTATCCGAAGGTAGAAGGCACAGGGCAGAAGGGTTTAGGGCTTTGCCCGTGCAGAGCAGCGCCAAAGGGCATCCTGAATGGGTTCAGGCTTTCTAGAAGCGCGAGTAGCAGACCTAGGGATCAGCGGGAAAATTAGGATCCCGGTGGTGATAGATAGTGAGTGGGTAAGGGGGTGGGTCGGTGGGACAGATTTAAGGCAGGAGTCGGTACTTTTATGTCGGTACTTTTATTTTGAGCACGTCCCCTAGGCCCACCTGACAGCCGAGCCAGATTCGGGATCAGTCAAGGGATTGGGATCATCGATTGGGATAAGGCTGGGTAGATTGGTATGATCACTGAATGGTTACCGTTAACGGGTTGGATTAGAGTGGGTCCGGTGGCTGGAACTGCCCTCTGGGCCTTGGCGTTTTATTTGGGGTTCTCGCCCCTGGCCGATCGCCTAATTGATCGCTGTTATCGGTGGCTCCAAACCCTGGGGCCAAGCCGCCTCACTCCCCGGCGAGACGCGCAGACCGCCGCTCTAGCTTCCCTCGCCAGTTTGGTCCCGTTCTTAATCCTGGCTGGGCTGGTCTATTATGGGTTGACCGTTAGCCTGGGGGGCAGTTGGGCAGTCAGCACTGGCCTCTTAGCCTGCATGGGCAGTGGCGTCTACGAACTAGGGCGCCGGGATGGCCAAGCTTCAGGTTAGGGGCGCTATTCCTCCAACCTTTGGATCGCCGTTGACCAGGGCACCAGGACATAGTCTCCACCGCGATAGAGCAATAAAGCAGGGGGCCAGCCATCCTTGGGCTGAGTCAGGGCGACCAAGGTTTGCGCTTGGAACAGGTCATGGTAGAGGGGCTGATGGTTTTGGTTGAGAATGACCGTCTTGGGGCCACTCCCCTCCAGGTTGGCACCCAGGGCCTGCAATTGCCGTAGAGTGGGGGTGTCCAGGCTGAGAATCCGTTCTGGTTGGCCGTTACCGGTCAAGTCTAAGGTATGTTGTTGCACCGTGGCTAGGGCCTGATCCAGGTCTGGGGTTCCTCCCCCTGGTTGGGGAATAATCAGTCTGGTCAGGGCTGCGATCGCCGCCGGGGGCAGGTTATCCGGAGCCGCTGGACGATGCCACCAAGCCAGGACATCCTCAGAAAAAGCCAGGGGTGGCAAGGCTGAGTCGCCCACCCCTGGTCCAGTCGCCAACAGAGTCAGTTTTCCTGAGGTTAAGGCCAGACCCTGCACGATCAGGGGAATCGCCACCGTTTCTCGGTCTGAGAGCCAACCCAGAAGGGTCAATCGGGGTTGCCCCCTGGCGCTCAGAGCCGCCCAAACCTGCGAAGGGGGGGTCTGGCCCAGCCCCAGGCTCCAGGCCGAATCCCATCCTGTGTGGTGACGTACCGATCGCACCTCAACCGCATACCACTGCCCCAGGGCAGCCTCCATGGCCGAACCCGCAGGCCCATACCACTGTTCCCTGTCCACCGTTGCCAAGGGGGTGGCCAGGCCCAGTAGCCCCTCCACCGCTGGCAAAGGGTGGGGAGAAGCCACCGTCGCCGAGGGAGCAGCCCCCCCGGGGGAGGCGGATACCGGGGGTGGGGTAGGGCGTTGGGTCATGGCGGCCGGCTGGGCCAAAATCGCCGGCTGGGCCAAAATCGCCGCTAACCGTTGCCTTGCCTGGGGCGGAATGGGCTGGCGAGTCAACCAACTTTGGCTTGCTAGCTCATTCTGCTGGGCCTTGAGGCTTAACCCTCCCCAAATAAATGCGGCCGGATCCGGATTGGGCAGCGTCGTAGCGGCCATAATGCGATTCCAAAGCTGACCCTGATCCGCCGCCAGCCGACGTAGCATCGGTTCCAGCAACTGCTGGTCGGCCTCTAAGATCCGTAGGGCCGCCTCCCAGCGACCGTCGATCAATTGGGCCAAAATCTGCTGGGTGGGCAAGGCCCAGTCTCGCTCCGCCTGTTGCTGAGCCCTGGCAGCGTGCTCCGTAATACTCCGTAGCTGGGCTTCAGCGGTACCATTCCACTGGGCGGCCAGGCCGGTTTTGAGCTGGGTTAAGCGCTGACTCGCCTGCCGCCACAGACCTTGACGGGCCAACCGCAGAGCCGTTTGGTAGGCCATCGCCTGGTTGCCAGCATCGATGGGCATGGCCAGCCAGTCTACGGTTAGTAGCCGTACCGGTGTTCCCATGCCCCCCTGAGTGACCACTTGCCATCCCTTGAGGCTGGGTTCTAAACCCAGGGTTTGGTCAACCACCAGGTCTCGATGCCCTTCCCCATCCAGATCGGTCCACTGGGGCAGGCGGTTGACCGGGCTACTCCAGGTGTCCAGCAGGGTGAGGGTGAGGCGGTCGGTATCTACAACCAGGATCTGGCCGTAGCGCAGGGTAGTGCCGGCAGCCTGCCATTGTCCCTCCAGGGTGGCCCAGGTTAGGGGGGGCTGGTGGTGGGGCGGCGACAGAGGAATCAGGCGGGTAAGGGCGAAGCCCTGGGGTGCCAGACGTTTATTCAGGGAGCTAGCCCCCAAAGGGGACCAGATCACCGAGCGATCGCCGGGGGAAACCTCTACCTCAGCGAGAAGAGTCAGGACCTCCGCCTCTACCTCCTCTAAAGGCTGTGGCCGTTGGCGCCGGCAGAGGCTGAGACGGGTGATTGGCCCCTCCTTGCTTTGCAGCGTGGGGATTAGCAGCAGCGTTCCGTCCCTATCCTCACCTAGGGTTAGGGCCTCTCCCAGGGTCTGGTTTTGGTGGGCCAGAACCTGGCGCCAGGCCCCTAGGGTGGTGGTCTGGGGTGACGACTCCGGTACCCGTCCCCCTGGCCAAGTCAGCAGAGCGTCTGGGTTCAGCATCACCCCCAACCCCCAGCGAAAACTCAGCGTCAAGAGTAGGCCGCCACTGGCCAAACCCAGGCTGACTAGAAGGAACCCCAGGGGCCTCCACCAGGACGGCCCCGATCGCCTTCCCACCCAGACCTGCACCGATCCACACCGGCGGGCAGGGGGGCTAAGGGCTGGTTTGCTGGCATTTCTCCGGGGCCTGGATAGATGGGCCATGACCAGATTTTCAGAATCACACCTGCCAATCTATCGCAAGATCTGGGTTTCGCTTCCCTGGGCTCAGGTATGGAGCCAGATAGCCACCAGGGGAATGCCTATCCATAGCCAGGCCCCCCGACCAACGGTCTGAGCAGGTCCCCTCCCCCACTCGTTGTCAGGCCCCCACTCGTTATCAGAATTCAGTAAGGCCTCTACCCGCTGTTCCAGGCGGTCGAGGGAGGTGCCATGGTTAAAGCCGAGGCCGGGTAAGTCCGGGAGATGGGTCTTGGACAGCCGGGCCTGGGATAGCTTGACCAATAACTCCGCAATTAAGAGCGGCTCAGCTTGTTGGGCAGCCCAGCGATCGGCGCGAATTTCCCTCAGCAGCAGGAGTTCCTGCCAGAGATCCTGGGTGCGAGGAAGCCAAACACTAAACCGGCGTAGTATGCCTAAACCCCAGAACCAGAGGGAATCGCGGTAGTGGGCGTGGGCCTCTTCGTGGTGCAAAATCACCTGTTGCTCGGTTGGGGTTAGGGTGTCTAGAACCCCCCGACTCAGCAGTAGGGCAGAACGCCACAGGCCGACCTGGGCGGCCAGGGGCACCGAGGTTTCCATCAGCCGAGCCGTTTTCCCCGAGGGCAGCGTGGTTTGGGGATACTGGCGGAGCTTGAGGTCCAGCCAGAGCAGTTGAACCAGGGAGCAGCTCGCCGCCCCCACCGCCAGGGCGAGGATTGCCAAGCTGAGGCAACAGCCCAGGGGGCTGACCGTCCGACCTAGCATGGTACCGTGGTGGCCCATGATCAGGACCGCCATCGCCCCAGCCAGCACCAGTAAAGGGGGCAGACAGAAGGCCACCCAGGCGGCTTGCCAACGAGCGGTCCAGGTACTCTGGATGGGCCGCCAGCGCCAGCGCCAAGCCACCGCCATCAAGGCCATCAAGGCCACTAAACTCAGGTGCATGGCCCTTCCTGCTCCTGGGCACGACGGAGATCTCGCAGGCGCTGGGCGATCGCATCCAAGCGTTCCAGGGCGGTATCATCCAGACTATCGGCAAAGGCGGCCACCACATCGGGGCTGCTAATCGCTAAAAAATCCTGCAATTGCTGGTGGGCGTTGAGTACGGTGGCTTCCTGTTGAGAAAACTCCGGCTTCCATAGGTAGCCTTTACGAGCTTTACCGCCCCCCCCTGGGGGAGCCCCCTCTCGCCTGACCCAGCCCTTGCGAGCCAGTCGCTGTAGCACCGTTGTGATGGAAGCCTGGGTCAGGTCCCGATCGGGGTCCGCCAAAATATGATCCTGGATGGCCTTGACAGAGGCCTCTCCCTTAGCCCAGAGGATGGCCAGGATCTCTTGTTCAAGCGGGCCCAGGGAAAGTTGCCGGGGGCGATGACGCGGTAGGGGAGACATAGGGTAAGCGCTAGCGGGCTGGAAATGGGTAGTTCAGGAGCAGATCTGCCGCCAAATAACTGAGATGGAGGTTTCTATCAGGAAGCCAGGGCCCGTTGGGTGACCTTAAGTTACCTGGCCTTTAGTGTAGGGGATGACAGAGGGGTTGCCCAGCCTGGGAATTTGCACTTCGTAATGTTTGACCGCTTGTCTTTTGAATCGAACGACCCCAGGCTGCACAATGCTCTGAGAGAGGAAATTAGTTTGAACGATAGGCTATGAAAAAAATTGTTGTACTTTTGGTGGCCGTTGTAACAGTGGCGATGCTTGGGTTAGCCCCAGCGGCCCAGGCAGCGGATTTGGCCCATGGGGCCCAGGTGTTTTCCAATAACTGTGCTGCTTGCCATGTGGGGGGCGGTAATGTGGTGAATGCGGCCAAGACCCTCAAGCAGGCTGACCTGAATCAGTATGGTATGGCCTCCCTAGAGGCGATTACGACCCAGGTGACCCAAGGCAAGGCGGCCATGCCTGCGTTTAAGGGTCGCCTCACCGATGAGGATATTGCCGATGTGGCTGCCTACGTGCTGAGCCAGGCGGAAAAAGGTTGGTAGGTTAACCCTGACCGATATCTCCAGTTCATGCCCCCAAGGTTCTTGGCGAAGATTGGGGGTTTTCTATTGGAGGGTTAACCCTGGCAGGGGCCGCGAAGTTGGCAAGGTGAGGTTAAAGCCGTGAAATCTCTGAGCTGGGCTTGGATTCTGGGTTGGTTGCTGATCGGGGTGGTGACTGGGCTAGCCGCCTGGCATGGGTTCCCCTCCCTAGCCCCGCTGAATTCCCATGGACCCCTGATTGCCGATCAACCCCCTGGGACAGAGTGGGGTCTGCGCTGTCAACAAGCCCTAGCTGCCGATCGCCCCCAGCAGGCCTTAGAGAACTGCGATCGCGCCCTGGCCCTGAATGAAAACAACCTCACCTACCGGCTCAACCGGGGGGTGGCTCGCTATCGTCTGGGGGAGTATTTAGGCGCTTTTCAGGACGCCGACCAGGTCCTGACCCTGGCCCCCCAAGACCATCGAGCCTACTACAACCGGGGTTTAGCCCAGGTGGCTATGCACAACTTTGCCGCCGCCATTCAGGACTTTGACCAGGCCGCCAAGTTGTCCGCAGATTCTGAGTCCCTTGCTGAGATTTACGACGATCGGGGCCTGGCTAAGCTCATGGCGGCCCAACCCGCTGCCGCGATTCAGGATTTTGATCGCGCCCTTGCCCTCAACCCCCAAGATGTCCGCACCTGGTTTAACCGCGGCTGTGCCTGTCACCAAATGGGCCAAGTGGGAGCGGCTCTCGCTAACTTCAACCGGGTTCTGCAACTGGATCCCGACCATGCCCGCACCTATCTCAACCGCGGTCTTCTCCGACGATCCCTGGGGGATCTCAGGGGTGGGGAAGCGGACCTACTGGAGTCCGCCCACTGGGCCCAGGTCCAGGGACAACAGGATCTGCACCACTACATCTTGACGGTGCTGAACCAATGGCAAAGAGCCACCGTTTCCTGGGGTTAACGACCCGCATATTTCTGTTACTAGGAGCCAAGAACTATGTCCAATCATGTCTCAAATCATTTCCTGCTCATCCCTCCATCGGCATTGGCCAAGGGGCTTGGTACCCTAACGCTGGCTCTGGTCAGCACGGTGATGACTCTCTCGCCCAGCCTGGCCGATATGGGGCACAGTCAACCCAGTCAGGGATCTACGCCCGCCCCTGACTCAACTCCAGTCCCCCATGGGGCTCATGGGCATAGCCGCCTGGAAATCCCGGCAGGACAGCCCGTGCCCACGATTACCCTAATCGCCTACCCAGACCCGGTGAGGGGGTGGAACCTGGAAATTCAAACCACTGACTTTCGCTTTGCCCCAGAGCATGTCAACCAGGCTAACCAGCCCAACGAAGGGCACGGGCATCTCTATCTGAACGGCCATTACGTTTCGCGGGTCTATGGCCCGTGGCTGCATCTGCCCAGCCTGCCCAGCGGTCGCAATGAAATCAGGGTGACCCTCAACAGTAATAGCCACCAGGCCCTAACCCATAATGGTGAAGAAATTATGGCCACGGTCATGGTGGAAGCCCCCTAGAAACTCAGGCCTCCATCCAAAAAGCCTTCCACCCTGGCATGGAAACCTAGGATGGAAGGCGGCTACGGTAGCTCAAGCTAAGGCAATTACTTCACAGTGACCTTAGCGCCAGCTTCCTCAAGCTGCTTCTTGGCATCTTCGGCGTCATCCTTAGCCACGGCTTCCTTGATGGCCTTAGGAGCGGCTTCCACCATTTCCTTAGCCTCTTTCAGACCCAGACCGGTCAGGCTACGCACAACCTTCAGCACAGCAATCTTCTTATCGGCGGGCACCTCTTCGAGGATCACGTCGAATTCGGTCTTCTCTTCTTCGGGCTCAGCGGCTGCAGCCGCAGGACCACCAGCCATCATCCCAGGGGCCATCATCATCATGCCACCGCCGGCAGAGGCAGAAGCATCCACCCCAAAGGCTTCCTCAATTTGCTTGACTAGCTCAGAGGCTTCCAACAAAGACAGAGACTTAAGCTGTTCGAGAATCTCATCGGTTTTAGCAGACATAGTTCGCAATTAACTCCTGGTGTACAACAACAAACAACCTTCTACGGGCCCTAGGCCGCGTCTGGCCCCTGCTCGGCTACGGCCTTGAGGGCACGGGCCAGAGAGGCGGGAACTTCCTTCACACCGACCGCCAGTTTGGTCGGCACCGCATTGATGCCCACGGCCACCCGGGTCGGCATAGCCTTGATGGCACCGGCCAAACGAGCCATCAGTTCTTCCTTGGTCGGCAACTCGGTGATCGCTTTCACCTGCTCTTCCGTCAGCGCCTGCCCTTCCATCACCCCGCCCCGCAGGGCGGTTTTCTTGGCATCCTTTTGGAAGGCCTGATATTCTTTGATGGCACCGCCCAAATCATCCTTGATCAGCACAAAGGCTGAGGAATCCTTGAGAAACTCGGTCATGGGTTGCCAGTTGCGATCGCCCTCCACCGCAATGCGCATGAGGGTATTTTTGGTGATCTTGCACACCGCCCCCTTAGGCCGCAGCCGATTGCGAAGATCGGTAATCTCAGCAACGGTTAACCCCTGATAATCGATCACCAGAGCCAGGGTGGCTTCCTTCAGCAAATCCTGAATTTCTGCCACAATGGCCTGTTTATTCGCTAGGGTTCTCCCCATATCAATCTCACCTCCTTTTCAGCGGGGATAAAACGTGATGCTTACCCAAAAGTTAACGATCCCAACCCATACAAAACCCCGACGCCAGGGCCGGGGTAAACGAACAACAGATCTTCCTAGTCTAAACCCAGGAGATACCATCGTTAACGTCAACCTCGGCAGGACTTATGCAGTACTAAGTTGCACCTGCTGTCTTCGGTCGTCTATTCAGTTGATCGATGGTCAGGTTCGATAGGGACTCCTAGGTAAAAAGCTCAAACTTAGTAGAACTGGAATGGGTCTAAGAATTAGGCCGCCTCAGTCATTTTCAGATCCCTCAGGGCATTCACATCAATGCGAATGGCAGGTCCCATGGTGGCGGCGACGGCTACTGTGCGCCAGTAACGCCCCTTAGCCCCGGTGGGACGGTTGCGATCAATACATTCCTGCAGGGCCTTAAGGTTAACTAACAGGTCTTCGGCACTAAAACTAGCCTTGCCAAACATAACATGGACAATCCCAGTTTTGTCAGCCCTAAACTCAAGTTTACCGGCCTTAAATTCCGAAATTGCCTGGGGCAAATCAAAGGTAACGGTGCCTCCCTTGGGCGAGGGCATGAGCCCCCGAGGCCCCAACTGCCGCCCTAATTTAGCCACTTGGGGCATCACATCCGGAGTGGCAATCAGAACGTCAAAGTCCATCATGCCCTTTTGGATGTCGTCGATGAGTTCTTCAGAACCGACGATATCAGCCCCGGCCGCCGTCGCTTCGGCTACCTTTTCCCCCTTGGCAATCACCGCCACTCGAATCGTCTGGCCGGTGCCCTTGGGCAAAATCACCGTAGTCCGCAGTTGCTGGTCCGTATACTTGGGATCAATGCCCAGCCGAATGTGGGCCTCGGCCGACTCTGGAAACTTAGCGGTGGCGGTTTCCTTCAATAGAGTGAGGGCTTCCAAGGGTTCATAGAGGCGGTCTTCAACCTTAGCCCGAGCCTCTCTCAGGCGCTTGGATACTTTGTTAGTCATGGTTACTCCTTGGGGTGCTAACGAAGTTGCTCTTCTCCCCCGATAGTGAACAGGTTAGGGAATTGGTTGATCAGTTCCCTACTCCGACCACCCAATTGGGTGCCCAGAGCATCATACGAGTGCTAATCAGAAATCGTAACACCCATGTTGCGGGCTGTGCCCTCAACAATTTTCATAGCGGCTTCAACGTCGTTGGCATTGAGATCCGGCAGTTTAGTCTCGGCAATTTCCCGCAGTTGGGCCCGACTGATAGAGCCAACCTTTTTGGTGCGAGGCTCCCCAGAACCCTTTTCAATACCCGCCGCTTTTTTAATTAGCACTGAGGCGGGCGGGGTTTTGAGAATAAAGGTGAAGCTCCGATCTTCAAATACGGAAATTTCAACCGGAACAACTAGGCCAACCTTATCCTGGGTTCTGGCATTGTACTCCTTGCAAAATGCCATGATATTAACCCCATGCTGACCCAAAGCCGGACCAATGGGTGGAGCCGGGTTAGCCTTGCCAGCCGGGATGGCTAGCTTAATCAATGCAACAACTTTTTTGGCCATCAATTAACTCTCTTTTTCCACTTGATTAAATTCCAACTCCACCGGAGTATCTCGGCCAAAAATAGATAGCAAGGCCTTCAGCTTACTCCGTTCAGGGCTGACCTCTACAACCTCGCCCTCAAAGTCTTTGAAAGGGCCAGATAGAACGGTAATCTTATCGCCTGGAGCCATGTCTATCTTGACTACAGGCTTTTGTTCTTCAGTGCGCTTAAAGATGCGTTTTACTTCACCAGCACTGAGAGGCATGGGTTTAACGTGTCCTCGGCCCCGTCCGTAGGCTCGGCGCTGCTCAGCCCCCACAAAGTTAATCACATGGGGGGTGTTTTTGACCACCGACCAGGACTCATCATCCATGTACATTTTGACTAGTACATAGCCTGGGAAAACCTTCTCATCCACATTCTGGCGAGAACCGTCCTTCCGAAGTTTGACCGCCGGCGTTTGAGGAATTTCCACCTGAAAAATGCGATTGAGTACATCCAGGGTTCCAATCCGTTGTTCCAGGTTGAGCTTAACCCGTTTCTCGCACCCTGAAGCCACCTGAACAGCGTACCAGCGAGCCTTGCGCCGGTAATAGCCCGCCGCCTGATCTTCCTCCTCCGGAACCTCCTGATCGGGAAGATCACCCAAAATTTCATCCTCACCGTCATCTAGGGCAAGGAGGTCATCTTCATTGAAGTCGCCTGCCGTCAGCACCATTAAAATACCTGTCTTGAAACCCACCCAAACAGTTGATCAACCAAGTAGATCAGCGTGGCTGAAAGGCTAACCATAAGAATGACCGCCGCCGATTCGCTGATGAGTTGCTGGCGACTGGGCCAAACAACTTTATTGAGCTCTTCCTTCGTGCCCTGGAGAAACTCTCCCACACTAAAGCGGCCGTTGGGCTCAGGAGCACTGCCTCCTTTAAGCTTAGACTCCGTTAACGAATCCTTTTTAACCACTGGTTTAGCTCCCGCTGGACTGCACTCCAGGAATGGATATCGACGGCCCCAAACCATCAAAATCGGCTACTGCGGCGAGGAGATTGAAGGTAAATGGCCCAACTTCCCTAGACCAGAACAGCTCTGAACCCTCAGGTTATTGGGCTTATCTACCCCAGTTACTCAGCGCGCCCTGGAGGACTCGAACCCCCGACATCGGGTTTTGGAGACCCGCGTTCTACCAACTGAACTAAGGACGCCTAGGTCGCCGCTCACCGACTTTTGCTGAATGGTAGACCTAACCTCCAGCTTACTTGATCGGACGATCAAACCGCTGCTTAAGACGAGTGGCTTTACCCACCCGATCACGGAGATAATAGAGTTTGGCGCGACGTGCTTTCCCCCGCCGCAACACAGTAATGTCCGCCAGCTTAGGAGCATGGAGTAAAAACACCCGCTCTACCCCAACTCCCTGAAAGATCTTGCGAACCGTAATCGAGCGATTAATCCCGCTATTACCCATGGCAATGACGGTGCCCTCGTAGGGCTGGATCCGCTCTTTACCCCCCTCCTGAATGCGCACGCCGACACGCACGGTGTCGCCAATGTAAATTTCAGGCAGGTCTGATTTCAACTGCTCCGCTTCAATCGAGCGGATAATTTCCTCTGCGTTCATAGGGCCTGCGAATGTGCACGGTCTACGATTATAGACCAATGGAGCCGTCCCTGGCTAGGAAAATAGTTAAAAAAGATCTTGGCTCATTCATTCTATCAAGCCAAAGGAACCAGGGTAGGAGCACCACGCCCTACTGTCGTCAGGTTAGGGTTGGGCCAAAGCTACCGGAGCATAGCCATGAGTTAAAGCAGTCGGGTTACTCCACCAGATTATTCTACTGGGGCCCAGCTCGGCCCAGGGCAGATGGGCGGTTGCCGATGGCGGCGGTAGATGGATTGCTGTAGCCTACTGGGTTTGACGTTTCAAGTCTTCGATCGCCTGACGAATTTCTGATAACTCCTGGGTTAGGGCTGCTAAGTCGCTTTGCACTGCACTATCGGCGATTGGGGTAGCCACTGCATCGACGGTCGGTGTGGGGCTGGCGGGGCCAGGGCTGGGAAAGGGGTTAGGAACCTGGCTTAACAGTCGGTCAACCAACTGTCGGGCTTCTCGCTCGGTAGTTTCCCCCTTAGCTTCGAGTTCTTCGGCAATGCGGTGGACATCGTTGCCTAGCTCAGAAAATCTCTGACTAGAATTTTGAGGATTTTGGATCGCCTCCAGCAAGGCGGCAGTAGCGCCTAGGGTGACATGGAAACCCTTTTGCAGGGTGGCGGATAGGGTATCAGGATTCACAGGATTGCCCCCATAACGACGGGTCTGAACAGCGGGCTGACACCATAACAGCAATTCAGGGAAACCCTGATGGGCTAGCCCAGTTGACCATAGCATAAATAAATTTTAGCCTGATAGCCCTGAGGGGTTTGTGGCTGTTCTGCCTGATCCCCAGCCGTAACTCAGGCGGCGTTCTCCAGGTATGAGCTAATGTCCTCATAGAGCTGCGATAGAGCCGCTTCGGTGGTCAGGCGAATCCGGTCATCCCTGATGGTAATCAGAGCCTTGGCCGCAAAGGGACTTGGCCAAATATTCGGGTTACAAAACACTTCCAAGAAGACATCCCCCGTGTGGCGGTACTCCAGGGGGCTAGTGGCAAGGCGACGGGGAGAGTCTGGCGATGGGCCCGTTGCCCCAGCTTTCAGTTGGTTCATTAAGACCGCTAAATCCGCCTGAAGGCTTTGGGCTGCCGCTGGGGAGAAATTGAAGCGTAGGGTTCCTTCGGTCAGATTGAGGGTAATAGCTTGGGGCATGGTCAGCGTCCTAAAGATATAGATATAGATCCGATGCTCATTACTATGCTTAATTCTGGGGACTTTTGTGCCCATGATCCAGTCGGATGGCCAGGTTGGGGATTCTGGCCTGAGCATGACCTAGGGTATGTAGCCAAATGTGAACCTCTTTAAAGAGGTGTGACGGGAAAAGGGCCCGGTAGGAATCCTCTGGGCAAATAAATTCTGAAGAAATCCCTAAAGCTTGCCGGGCTATCCGGTCTCTATCCCTAAAGTAATAAGCAAACCTCGTCCTTATTCCATTTACTTGCCAAATAGGCAAAAATCCAAGTGAATCGTCTGTTCTTAGCCCTAGAAATAGGCTCAGACCCTAGTGAAGTAGGCAATCAGGAATTTGAAAACAATCTTTAAAACAGACATTCCCAAAGCCGGCATTGACCCATAGCCCTGGAGACAGCATGGCTGCTCATCTAACCTCCTTCTCCCCTGCCCCCTTTTACCGTTTGCGGCCCTGGCCTCCTAGGACTGAAAGCCTCACCCCTAGCGATCGCCTGCGTCGTTTGGTTTGGAAAATTGCCCTGGCAACCCTGGCACTGATGGCTGTTGGTAGTGCGACTCGAGTGATGAACGCTGGTCTTGCCTGCCCTGACTGGCCGCTTTGTTATGGCCAATGGGTGCCCCAACAGCAGATGAATTTGCAGGTTTTCTTAGAGTGGTTTCATCGATTAGATGCTGCCCTAATTGGGCTTAGCACCCTTTGGCTGGTGCTGCTCAGTTGGTGGTATCGACGTCAGGTGCCTACCTGGTTGCCCTGGGCTACTACGGCAGCCCTAGCCCTGATTGGTCTGCAGGGCTTGTTGGGAGGGCTGACCGTAACCCAGTTGCTCCGCTTCGATATCGTAACGGCCCACCTGGGCACCGCTTTGATCTTTTTCAGTACCCTGCTAGTCATTGGTGTCGGTCTGCTCCCTTACACCAGCACTGGCACGGTAGGCCATCTGCCCTGGCTAGGCCTCGGTGCCACCGCCATTGTGTACGGGCAATGTCTACTGGGGGGGCTGGTAGGATCTCGCTGGGCAGCGCACCAGTGCTTTGGGCTGGGAGAACTATGCCAGGTAATGAACACCCACCTGCTGGGTGTTCTGCCAGCTACTTTGGCGGTGCTCACCCTGACGCTGAGGGTATGGCGCACCCCAGCCCTAAGTTATCCCCTGCGACGCCTGGGGAACCTGGCCAGTGTTTGGCTGGTGTTTCAACTGGTGATGGGCATTGCTACTTTTCGTTTACGGCTTCAGGTTGAGCCCCTAACGGTGATCCACCACACCCTGGGGGCGGCGCTGGTTGGCACCCTGGTCTGCTTTACCGCCCTGGCTTGGCGAGATGCCTGGGGTGGATATGCCGCTGCCCCCAGGGTTACCCCTTCCTCGGAGGTGTAGTGTCACTCCTGCCCCCTTCTGATGCCTTGCAAACTTCTGATGCCTTGCAAACTAATTGGTGGCTTGCCTTTTAGCCCTAAGCATCCACAACCTTCTCCGCTTGACTGACCCAGCCCACCCAAGGACTTCCCTGGCATGAATCAAACCACGACCTGGAATCACTCCACCCGCCACCACGACTCCATCGGGTCGGTTATCCGCAGTTATCTACAGCTGACCAAACCCCGCATTATCCCTCTGTTGCTGATTGAAACGGCGGCCGCCATGTGGGTGGCTGGTCAAGGGCAGGTTAATCCCCTACTTTTGGTCATCACGCTGGTGAGTGGAACTTTGGCAGCGGCGGCGGCCCAAACCATTAATTGCGTCTACGATCGCGACATTGATTTTGACATGGAACGTACCCGCCATCGGCCAATTCCGGCTGGCCGGATTCAGGTGCGTGATGCCCTCGTCTTTGCGGCCATTCTGGCCGTGCTAGCCTTCGTACTGTTAGCCCTGGGGGCTAATCTGTTGAGTGCCAGCTTGGCTATGCTGGGCATTGCCATTTACGTGGGTGTCTATACCCATTGGCTGAAGCGATCTTCCCCCCAAAATATTGTGATTGGGGGTGCAGCCGGAGCTGTTCCACCTCTGGTAGGCTGGGCGGCTGTCACTGGGGAACTGAGCCTAGCCGCCTGGCTCTTCTTCTTTATCGTCTTTATCTGGACCCCTCCCCACTTCTGGGGATTGGCCATGCTGATTCAAGATGACTACGCCAAGGTGAAGGTGCCGATGATGCCGGTGGTGGTAGGGGATGCCTCGACTGCTCGACAAATCTGGTACTACACCCTGGTGTTGGTGCCCTTGACGGTGATGATGACTTTTCCGCTGGGGGCGACGGGCACCATCTATGCCCTAGTGGCCCTGCTATTGGGCGGTCTATTTATTAAAAAAGCTTGGGCGCTACTGCAGGATCCGGGCGATCGGGATCTGGCTAAGGAGTTATTTAAGTATTCTATCCTCTACATGATGCTCCTATCGGCGGGGATGGTGGTGGATAGCTGGCCGATGACCCGCTCCCTTACAGCTGGGCTATTGGTCCATCTCGAGCCTCTTTTGAGCATCTTGCCCCTTTAGCCGGGGCGGCCTAGGAGCGAGCTTTGAACACAATCCCCTAGGGATCGGTTTCCATCTTGCCTGGAGAGGATTCCCAGGGTTCTACTGACCCATCCTTGATGGCCCACTCAGCTTCCCCAGGCCAGGAGGAGTTCGGTACAATAGCCAGAGTTACACCTTGACGTTTTGGGTTGTAGGTTGGCTGCATGGTTGCCGCTGTTACCATTGAAAACTTAAGCAAGTCCTACGGGGCAGTGCAAGCGGTCAAGGATGTGTCGTTTACGATCCAACCTGGCGAGATTTTTGGCCTGCTGGGGCCGAATGGAGCGGGTAAGACAACTACCATTCGTTGTCTCTGCACCCTGGCTACCCCCGATAGCGGACGGTTGGAAGTTATGGGTATACCTGTGGTCGAACAGCCCCAACGGGTCCGCCAATGCCTAGGCTACATTGCCCAGGAGATTGCCCTCGACAAAGTGCTGACCGGGCGAGAGTTAATGCAACTGCAGGCGGCTCTGTACCATATGCCTAGGAGATTAGCGGCCCAGCGGATTGAGCAGATGATTGCCCTGCTCGAACTCAACGACTGGGCGGATCGAAAAACTGGCACCTACTCGGGTGGGTTGAAAAAGCGGCTAGATTTAGCCCTGGGACTGCTGCACCAGCCTGACCTGTTAGTGCTGGATGAGCCTACGGTAGGATTAGATATTGAGACCCGGGCGGCAGTATGGCGCTTTTTGCAACAGCTCAAGGCGACGGGCACCACGGTTTTGATGACCAGTCATTACCTGGAAGAGGTGGACGCCCTGGCAGACCGGGTGGCCATTATTGACCAGGGTCAAGTGATTGCGGCAGGTTCTCCCTCTGACCTTAAGGATAAGCTGGGGGGCGATCGCATTACCCTTCGAATCCGTGAGTTCACCCCCGCCCAGGAAGCGCATCAAGCTAAGACCATGCTGGTGCAGCTTCCCTTTGTGCAGGATGTCATCATCAATGGGGCCCAGGGGAATTCTCTCAACCTGGTCGTTGATCGCCGGCCCGATGCTTTGGTGGCGGTACAGCAAGCCCTGGTTGAAGTCGGCTTACCTATCTTTGGGATTTCCCAATCCCGTCCCAGTTTGGATGACGTTTATCTGGCGGCCACCGGGCGCACCCTCATGGATGCGGAGTTGGCCGCGGTGGGGCAACGGGATTTCAAGCAAGAGAAAAAACAGGCCATGAAGGGAGGCTAAAAGTCCGGCGTATGAGTGTAACCTTACCCAATCCATCCTCGGCCCTGAATGGGGGCGCAACCCTAGCCAACCGTGATTTACTGAGCTGGAAGGCTGGTTTAGCGGACACCGAACCTGCCCAAGGTTTTTGGTCCGCCGCCTTTGTCCAGGAAACCCTGGCCATGACTCGTCGCCTCTTTATCCAATTGCAGCGGCGTCCATCCACCCTGGTGGCCGGGATTATTCAGCCCCTGATCTGGCTGGTATTATTTGGAGCCCTGTTTCAGAATGTGCCCGCTGGCCTATTTGGAGAAAGCTCTAACTACGGCCAATTTCTAGGGGCAGGCATTATTGTCTTTACCGCCTTTGGCGGAGCCCTAAATGCTGGCCTGCCAGTCATGTTTGACCGTGAATTCGGCTTTTTGAATCGTTTTTTGGTCGCACCTCTGGCTTCCCGCTATTCCATTGTGGTGGCTTCCGCTATTTTCATTTCAGTGCTGAGCCTGATTCAGACGGCCGCGATTTTAGCTTTGAGTGCGGCTTTAGGTGCTGGGCTGCCCAATGGTCCAGGGTTGTTGCTGGTCCTGTTTATCGTCGCGATTTTGGTTTTGGGGGTAACTGCCCTGAGTTTGGGACTAACCTTTGCCCTGCCGGGCCATATTGAGCTGATTGCAGTAATTTTTGTAGCTAATCTGCCTCTGCTGTTTTCCAGCACGGCTTTGGTGCCCCTCGACTTCATGCCCCATTGGCTTCAACTGGTGGCCAGTCTCAATCCTCTCACCTACGCGATCGAACCCATTCGCTACGTCTATCTGCATCCCGACTGGAACCTAAGTAGCATCGTACTACAGGCCCCCTTTGCCGCCATTCCCCTAGGTTTGGCCGTGGGCATTTTGGTAGCCTTTTGTCTGGTAGCTCTGGCTTTGATTCAACCCCTGCTCCGCCGCCGAATGGCTTGAGCTACCATAGGTATGGGTTAGATAACCTAATTTCCTGTCCAGCCCTGGCTGGAACCAATGGAGTCCTGGCTTCGTCCTTAGGTTTCGTAGGTTGCGTTTTGGGCTTGAGTAAGTTAGCGTTTGGATTAATTGACTTCCACGGTGTCAAGGAGTGTTCTTATGGCTAACCCAGAAAAGCAATTGGGTCTCTGGGCTGTTTTAGTCAGTGTCGCGGGTGTGCTAACCGTTGCCCCCAATGCCTTAGCCCAGTCTTCAAACATCAATAATCCTAGCATGCCCCCCCAAACTAGCT
>DVEE01000031.1 GCA_015295885.1 Leptolyngbyaceae cyanobacterium M65_K2018_010 | reverse complement strand
TGAACAAGACTTGTTCAGACCGCTTGCAAATGATTCAAATCAGGACAATGAAGGACCAGGAATAGCAAAACGACAGCCTTGGCAACCATTGAATCTATCCATCCAGGGCTATTTAAAGAACAAAAACCTTAAAACTCCAACCAATCTAACCTTTCTTACCAAAAGCAAAAAACTCTGACTCAGGAGACAAACCTATCTAGTTTGGAACTAGCACCTAAATCAAGCTGAGCCTAGTGACAATGAGCTAGCTACCCAACTTGAAAAATTCGCTTATTGAGTCTAAGGGAAGGTTTAAATCAATTTTGTATTCAGCAATACCCTTAACCAGATCCATGGGGTCTAGAACGTTAAAACACCCTCCCGGTTTCTGGGGCGTCGTTCTAGCGACAGGACTGCCAGCCTGAGCAATAAACCGGAGTTCTAGCACCCAGAATACCGGAGTTCTAGCACCCAGAATATAGGTCCGGGGTATAGGCTGCCCTCTGGGAACCAGCCGCCGCACCGGCCTTAAATCGCTTGACGAAATTCAGCCACCCGCTGAAAGCTACCGGGGCCGCATTCCTTTTCAAACTCCTGGGTAATCCAATCCTGGCGTTTACCCAGGCGCTTGGCACTTTTTTGCAGGTACTCCAGGTACTCCAACATCTGGTGGGGGGTGGGGCGAGGGCCTAGGATGGAACCCAAACACCAGGAGTCCTTAGGCCAACGGCCACAGTGTTCCCAAAAGGAGCGCTCCGCCCAGGTGGGGGCGTTGCGGCGCAGGTAGGCGCGGCGGCGATGGCTATGAAACAACTCTACTAGGGTAGGAATGTCATTAATTTGGTGGGCCTGCTCGGCGGAGTAGATTTCCACCATATCTTCCAGATTGAGCGGGCGTTCGGTCAGCCACTGGTGGTCGCAATCGGGGCACTTGGCAATGAACGACAGCACAATCCGCCCACACTGGGGGCAGGGCTTCATCGGTGGGGGTTTGCCGCCACCACTGCCCTCCTTTTTCACCGGTAGGCGGTAATCTTTGATGTCTTCAGGAAAGCCCAGACGCTCCAGGTTGCCCGCCTGGTCCAGAATAATGCCGTAGGGTTTGCCGGTTTGGGGAGAAATGCGCATCACCCGGCCAATCTGCTGCAGGTGCAAGGCGCTGGACTGGGTGGGCCTCAGCATCAGCCCCACCTCTACACTGGGTTCGTCAAAGCCAATGCTGATAACATTGCAAGAGGTCAGCACCAGGATCTTTTCCTGACGCAGATCCTGATACATGCGCTGGCGTTCTTTAATCGGGGTGTTGCCCTCCACGGTTTCGGCGGCAATGCCAGCGGCCCGAAAAGCCTCCGCCACATGGCGAGCATGTTCAAGGTCTACGCAAAAGGCAATGGTGCGTTTACCCTGGCACAGTCGCCGCCATTCCCGGACAATTTTTTCAATCAGTTCGGGGCGATCGCAGGCATTTTTTAAGCCCACCTCATCGAAGTCACCGCGCACCGTTTTGACTCCTTTGAGGTTGGCCACCCCGTCGGGCGGCATGCTGTAGTATTTCATGGGCGCCAGATAGCCCATCTGCTGCAGCTCACTGGGCACCGGGGAGGCCACCAGGGTATCCATGTAGTCGCCCAGTTGCTCCTTACCCAGGCGCTCGGGGGTGGCCGTCATCACCAGGTGTACCGCCTCGGGGAAGGTTTTAAGCACGGATTTACCCACCTGGCTAAATAGGGTGATATGCCCCTCGTCGTAAAACACCACGTCCGCTGGCCAGTGTTTCCACCAGCGCCGTTTAGCCATAGTTTGAATGCTGGCAATCTGGATCGGGGCGGTGCGGTTTTCCTCCCAGCCGGCCTTGATAAACCCACAGTGCAGCCCAAAGGCCTTCATCTTTTCGTAGGTTTGCCCCACCAGCACATCCAGGTGCACCAAAAACATCAGCCGCTTGCCGGCGGCTTCGGCATGGGCACAAATTTGACCACTGATCACCGTTTTGCCGGCCCCAGTACCCGCCACAATGGCCACCCGCCGCTGCCCTGCGTTGAGCTGGCGGTACAGGTCGTTAATCAGTTCGACCTGGTAAGGGCGGAGCCGAGGGGGTGAGGAGGACATAGGCGACAAGGGCAAATCTAAGCCGGAACCTGGTGGCCTTACCAGAGGGCAGGAATGGAGTCTAAACCTGGATCGGTCGGGGGTTGCACCGACCCAGGCCGCACTAAGTTCGACTCAATCGGGGCGATATCCCCGCTGGTGGAGGTGGGCCCAACCGGGGTAGTGCGAGAGACCTCGTTAGGGCTAGCCGGGGCGATGGTCGCATTGGGAATCGCCCGTGGGGCTCCCCCCTCTGAGGTGAAGGAGTCCTCCCCACCGCTGCCAGATCCCCCCCAGGTTCCCGTACCCGCCGCAGGCATACCCGCGCTATCCGCCTGGCCCTGGCGCCGCACAATTCGACCAGCCTGCTCAATGGGCAAGGTGCCCAGACTGCTATCCTCGGCTCTCAGATCACTGCGCATGCGACTATTGTCAGCGAAGAGGCGATTAATCCCCTGCAGCCCTGACATAGCCAGCAAGACCAGTCCAGCCAAAATTGCCCCGATCAGATAGCGATTCATGGTCGTTCTCATGAATACTTTGGTACTATCATCGCCCAGGATCTTGATTTTGGCACAAGAATGGCTGGATTTTTCCAGGAAATACCTATAGTCGGCTAAAAACGGCTAGGGTTTGGTGCAGGTCGCCAGCAGTTGCCGGTCCAGGTTAGATAGCTCTCGAATCGGGTACATGCCTTCAATTTTCACCAACGGAGCGGTACCGCTGGCATTGGCCACCGTCGTGTCCGCCGGGGTCAGGGCCATCAGGTAAGGGGACTCGGTTTGGTCGTAGGCATCCACCACCAACAGGTCCAGACCTTGGGGGGTGACAGTGCCATGGACGCAGTCAAAGGAGGAGGAGGGCTGATAGATGGCCCCGGTTAACTGGCTGTTGGCCACCTGAAAGACGAAATAAACCGCTCCGGTGGTATGGGCCACGGGCGACTCACCGAAGAGATAGGTGCCATCGGCTAGGCCGGGATGACCCCCGGCAGCCCCCTGAGTGGCCATGGCCGACACTCCGATCACGGCGGCGATCGCCGTAGCCAACCGGACTAAACCCGTTTGCAGTTTTTGTGGCCAACGAACCGAGGCGACTCGAGCAGGGGAAGGCTGAAGGGATAGGGAGGTCATGGTGGGGCACTGCACTCAACATCCTTACTATCCCTGGCCACCCCAATTACCGCAGTGATGGGTTCTCCACCTCAAGGTGACGTTTGGTCAGCCCCCCGGTGATCTGAGTCACCCAAGAGGGCAACGAATCAAAATCTCCCCACCATCATTGGAGGGCTTGCGGGCTAAGGGCCATCTGTGCCTGGGCGAGTCAACCAGAGAACCACCCCCTAGCCCATGACCGGGATAGGAGGGCAGGCGGTAAGGGCATCCTGTTTAATCACCGAGCCAGGGTGCCCTCTGACTGGTTTAGTATTGTGATCGCACATACTGACGATACCGTGATCGAAGGGAGCGATACACAGCACGAATGCGCCATCGAATCCATCTCCTCATTCTGTTAACCACTAGAGCTCAGACCATCGCCTAGCCCCTAGGGCTAGGCCCGCCACTTCAGCCGTTGGGTTTTGACCGGCGTGACAAACTCACGATTTTCAGCCTGGCAGCGCTGGTACTCCTTTTTGAGCTGGTAATACCAGCGAGCTGGGGTATCAGAGTCCTTAATCAGCCGCAATACCGACTCGTACTTCAGACCCTGCTGTTGCTTCATCACCACATCCCGATCTTGCCCCAGGAAGGATCGAATCAGGAAAGGCAGAATTGGTTTTAGCAGGTTGCCCCAGGGAATATCCCAGTACAGTTCAAAGGTGACATCGGTTTGGTCGTCGGTGAGGGGGGTCACAGTGGTCAGGTTCACGACCCGATATTTGGCCGTGGTGGTTTCTTCCGTGCGCACACCCGGCAGATAGAAAATAATTTCGTTGTCCGGGACGCCGCCGATTAACCAATATCCCCGGCCCATATTAGCCATGTGGTGTTTGCGCATGGTGAACCCGTAGGGGGAGGGATCAAACCATTTAATTTCATCGTTGAGGGTGCCCCCCCGCCACCACCAGGAGCGGTGGACAAAGGGGGAGTGGGCCGGGTCCATGAGCCCCACAACGGCATGGTCGATATAGCAGGGAAACCGCATCGTGTAGGTAACGTTGGGCGCCGCATCGTCGGCAAAACCTGGAACTCTGGGCACGTCAAACCGGGGGGGAGAGGTCTGGCTCCGGTCTGGATCGGCCATGTAAATCCAGAGATTGCCCTGCACCTCTTGAACGTCGTAACGCTGCACGTCAAACCGACTCAGATCCATAGCCTGGTCGGGCATGAGGGAGGGAATGTCGATGCACTGGCCATTTTCATCAAAGCGCCAACCGTGGTAGCAGCACTGCACCGCTTCGCCGTTGTACCAGCCGCAACTCAGCGGCACTGCCCGGTGGGGGCAAATGTCGCGAATGGCAAAGGCTTTGCCCTGGTTGGTCCGACCAAACAGAATCGGTTCATTCAACAGGGTTTTAGCCACCATCTTGCCCCGCTTCAGGGCGCGGCTGGGCATGGCGTGATACCAGATGTTCCGCAGTAGGAAAATGTCGTTAACGGCGACCACAGTTGGTGCAGATAGAGATAGATTTTGCACCCCATACTCTAGCAGAGGGCGGTAGAGCAGGGAAAACCCGTCGGATAAAACGCCGCAGCCAGTCACGACTGCGGCGTATGCTTGCCGGAGAAGTCAGGGCGACCGAAGTTCTCCCCGGCCGCTACCGAGCGCACACTAGGAGGCGGCCTGCCGCTCCTTGGCTTCTTTGATCACCTCTTCGGCTACATTGCTGGGGCAGGGGGCATAGTGGGAGAACTCCATGGAGAACTGCCCCCGTCCGGAGGTCATGGTGCGCAGGTCACCAATGTAGCCAAACATTTCGCTCAAAGGCACATCGGCCTTCACCCGCACGCCGGTGAGGGTAGGGTCCTGAGACTTGATCATGCCTCGGCGCCGGTTCAGGTCTCCGATCACGTCGCCCATATAGTCTTCGGGGGTGAAGACATCTACCTTCATGATCGGCTCCAGCAGTTGGGGACCGGCCTTGGGCAGGGACTGGCGATAGGCGGCCTTGGCGGCAATTTCAAAGGCGATCGCCGAGGAATCCACCGGGTGGAAGCCGCCGTCGGTGAGGGTGACTTTGAGGTCTACCACCGGATAGCCGGCCAAGGGGCCTCGATCGATGCTGGTCTCAAAGCCCTTCTGCACCGCCGGCCAAAATTCCCGGGGCACGTTCCCACCGGTTACCTTAGACTCGAACTGGAAGCCACTGCCCACTTCGCCCGGCTCAATCACGTAGTCGATCTTGGCGTATTGACCGGAACCACCGGACTGCTTCTTGTGGGTGTAGCCGTCCTGCAGCACCTTAGTGATGGATTCGCGGTAGGCCACCTGAGGTTTGCCCACTTCCACTTCCACGCCATGGGTGCGCTTAAGAATATCTACCTTGATATCCAGGTGCAGTTCGCCCATGCCCTTGAGGATGACTTCGCCGCTCTCCTCGTCGGTTTCCACCTGGAAGGAGGGATCCTCCTGGACCATTTTGCTAAGGGCCAGGCCCATCTTCTCGTTATCGCCCTTTTTCTTGGGATACACCGCAATGGAGATCACCGGATCGGGGAAGACCATCGGTTCCAGGGTAGCCGGATTCTTCGGATCACAAAGGGTGTGCCCGGTCTGCACATTTTTCATCCCAATCAGGGCGACGATATCACCCGCCTGGGCCTCTTCGATTTCTTCGCGATCGTTGGCATGCATTTCCACGATCCGGCTGATCCGCTCGGTTTTACCGGTAGCGGTATCGAGAATGGTGTCGCCTTTCTTCACCTGGCCAGAATAGATGCGGGTAAAGGTGAGCGCCCCAAAGCGATCGTCCATAATCTTGAAGGCCAGAGCCCGCAACGGCTTTTCAGGATCCACGTAGGCAAAACCACCGGTGGGATGTCCCTCCAGGTCGATTTCCGGTTGGGGAGGCACTTCCATAGGGTTAGGGAGGTAGTCCACCACCGCATCCAGGACCAACTGGACCCCTTTGTTTTTAAAGGACGAACCGCAGTAGGTGGGGAAGAAAGCTAATTCGCGGGTGCCCTTACGAATGCAGGATTTAATTTCCTCAATGGAGAGGTCTTCCCCTTCCAGGTATTTTTCCAGGATTTCCTCATCCTGCTCGACAGCGGTTTCAACCAGGAGTTCACGATACTCCTCGACCTGATCCACCATGTCTTCAGGCACATCTTTGATTTCGTAGGCGTCGGGCTCACCGGAATCATCCCAAACCCAGGCCTTGCGGGTGAGGAGATCGACCACCCCAACAAAGTCGCTTTCCCGGCCGATGGGCAGCACCATCACCAGGGGTTTGGCGGCTAACACATCTTCAACCTGCTTAACCACCCGATAAAAATCAGCGCCAATGCGATCCAGCTTGTTGACGTAGATAATCCGCGCCACCTTAGAGTCGTTGGCGTAGCGCCAGTTGGTTTCAGACTGGGGCTCGACCCCGCCGGACCCGCAAAATACCCCGATGCCGCCATCCAGCACCTTCAGGGAACGATACACCTCGATGGTGAAATCGACGTGGCCAGGGGTATCAATGATATTGAACTGGTGGTCTTTCCAGAAGCAGGAGGTAGCGGCCGATTGAATGGTAATGCCCCGTTCTTGCTCCTGCTCCATGAAGTCGGTGGTCGCGGCCCCTTCATGGACCTCACCAATTTTGTGAATCTTCCCAGTGAGTTTCAGGATGCGTTCGGTGGTGGTGGTTTTACCCGCATCAACGTGGGCAAAGATACCAATATTTCGATAACGGGTGATGTCTTTTGTCGGCATAACTGCTTCTCCGGATTTAGTGTGACAGGCCGCTGGCGACCACCTAGTAAGGGTGACTCAGACGGGATTCTGGGTTGCCCTGGTAGCCATACGAAAGGGAACTCTATCACGCGAGCATGACGACGAGTCTTGGGCGAGGCTGCGGCAACAACACCAAGTATGAACTATTGTAAAACCCCCGGTTGCCTTCTTGAAAGAGGGGAGGTTGGGTGGATTCAAGCGCCCTAGGATTTCAGCATAGCGGCGCTGGGGATGGGATGGGGGGCGGTGGCTCAGAAAAAAGACAGGAGTTGAAGATATTTCCGCTGGCTGGCTAGGAGCAGCGAGTCAGCCAGGCCCTAGAGGGATGGGGGCAGGACATCCGGCGAGGGCCCTTGGCCTGCCAAACGGGTTTTCATGGCTTGCAGCTCACTCTCAATGACACTGCTGCCACCTTCGAGGGCCGCAAACTGACGCTCTAGGGGATCGCCACTGAGGGCTTCCAGGGCCTCCGAACGGGCTTCTAGTTCCATCACCCGTTGCTCCATTTGCTCGAAGGCCGCCATCGATCCGCCGTTCCCCAGGGTGCCAATCATCTCTTGAATGCGTTGGGACGCTTCAGCGGATCGGGCCCGGGCAATATACATATCCTTCTGGGTTTTGGCCTCAGCAATCTTGGCTTCCAGCCGGCGCATGTTGTCCTTCATTTTGGCCACCACGTCCTGGTGCTGACCCAACTGAGCATCCATCGCCAGGGCCGATTCTAAATAGCTCTGGCGGCGGGTCAAGGCCTGACGAGCCAAGGCCTCCTCCCCCTTTTGCAGAGCCAACTCAGCCCGGTTATACCATTCCTGGGCCGTAGATTTGGCCTGGGCACTTTGGCGTTCGGTGCGTTTTTGGGTGGCAATGGCCTGGGCCACGGCTTGGCGGAGGTGGATCAGGTTTTCCTGCATTTCGATCAGGGCCTGTTCCAGGACTTTTTCAGGATCTTCGGCCTGGCTCACCACCCCGGTTAGATTCGCTCGGATCACCCGCCACGCACGATCGAACAACCCCATAGGTTTCTCCAGGTTTCTCAAACGGTAGTTTTTTTCAGCATAACAGCCGAATCCACCTGCCTGGGCCTGGGACTCTGGACGGTTGAGGAGCGGGCCTAGTGACCGGCCCGCCTAGGGAGTGTACACCTGGGCCGGAATGCCCTGCTGCTGCAGTTGCTCGGCCAGATTACGGGCAGAGGATTCCTGGGAAAAAGCCCCCATCTGAATTTTGGCCCCATCGTTAAAGGTGCGCACGTAGGCATCGTTAACAGCTCCCCGTGCCGACTCTAGGGATTGGCTGCCGGTATACTCCGTCACCACGTAGTAGTTGGGCCGGGGGGACGACGCCTGGCTGGCGGCGGGGGCCGGTAAGGGCGCCGGGGGAGCTGGGGTTGAGGCGGGACTTAGGGGTTGGGGCGGTTGGGCATTGGCCGCCGGGGGGGCTACCCGGAGGGGGGGCTGGGGTA
>DVEE01000408.1 GCA_015295885.1 Leptolyngbyaceae cyanobacterium M65_K2018_010 | reverse complement strand
CGTTAGGGCCAGCATGGCCTCTTGCAGATTCGTTACCTGATTGTAGGCCGAGGCATTACGCAGGGCGAACCAACCAATGGCGGCAATCCAAAACCCGGAGAATACCTGGTAAAACAGGGCAATGGTGAGCCCAAAGGTAACCGCCAACCAACCCAAAAACTGGCCCGAACGAGCTGCCCAACGAATTCCCTTGAGGCGGCTATTGGTCAGCTTCCAAACCAGGGCTTTAAGGACCTGACCACCATCTAGGGGTAAACCGGGGATGAGGTTGAAGAGGGTGAGCACCAAATTAATTTGGGCCACACTGCCTACAATCAGGCTCACCGGCGTGGGTAAACCAGGGATCTGGGAAAAGCCCATCAATAGGATAAACAGACCAAAACTGACCAGCGGACCAGCGATCGCAACCTTGAGGGCTCCCTCTGGAGTTTTCGATTCCTTGTCGATGGAGGCAATCCCGCCAAAGAGGAACAGGGTAATGGAGTTCACCCCAATCCCCTGCACTTTGGCCGCGATGCTGTGGCCAAGCTCATGGAGTAGAACCGAACCAAACAACAGCAGCGCCAGGGCGAACCCCATGACCCAAGCCAGGTTGCCCCAGGCATTGTGCCAGCCGGGTTCTAACCCGTAGGAGATAGTCACCAGCAGTAAGATGATGAACCAGGAACTATCTACAAATAGGGGAATGCCCAGTATTGACCCCACCCGCCAGCCAGATTGCATTGCTAAACCCTCTGAAGTTCAACCCACGGGGCAGCGGGTAGCCATCCCGTAAGTTCTATTATCCATTCTAGTCAACGGGTGAAGGGGGCACTACAACAGCCCAGCGTTACCCAGACCCAGGATCATTCCTGCCCCAAGAATGTGACCCAGGCTGCCAATCGCGAGCAGTTCGGGTAAACCAAAGCCTTCAAACACCATCGGTAGGGAGACCGGCAACGCGGGCCCGACCCCAGGCTTTTGAATGGCATACTTGCCAATGGCTAAAACAAACAGGTTGCAAGTAATCATAATGAGCGCCACCTTAAAGGACCACTCAGGGGTGGGGGGCACAGATTGAGCCAGTAGCATGGAATAGAGCAAGGTTTTATCTCCCATGGACAACGAATTCACCGTGTCCGCTCGGCGTGCGAGGCCCCCTCGCCATCATCAGGCGTCTAGGGTGTCGCTTACCATCCGATTGAACACGGCCGCAGGCAGGTGCTAAAAGAAGACGTTTGAGTCATTCTGGATTATAGGAAGCCGTAGAATCGAACTGGCAGAATGTTCAACAGAGTTAACATGCGGGTCAAGATTTGCGGCCTTACCGAAGTCGATCAGGCCCTGGCCATTGCCCAACTCGGGGCCACTGACCTGGGGTTTATCTGTGTGCCCCAATCACCGCGCTACCGTCCGCCCAGTCAAATTGCCTCTATGGTGGCCGCACTCAAGGCCGAGGCCCCAGCGGTGGGCACCGTGGGCGTATTTGCCGATGCCGACCCAGCTACCATTCAGGCGGTGGTGACTCAAACTGGCTTAAGCACCCTTCAACTCCACGGTGCGGAACCGGTTGAACAATGCCAACTGTTGCGGGCTCTTTTGCCCTCCACTCGACTGATCAAAGCCATTCGGGTGAGAACTCGGGAGGATCTACAGCGGGCCCTGGGCTACGGGCCGCAGGTGGATGCGCTGCTACTGGATGCCTACCACCCCGAGCAGTTGGGGGGCACCGGCCTGACCCTAGACTGGTCAAGCTTGGCGCGCTTTAGCCCGCCCTGCCCCTGGCTGCTGGCGGGGGGCCTCAGACCCGATAACGTGCAACAGGCCCTTACCGTCCTTTCACCGGACGGTATCGATCTATCCAGCGGGGTAGAGCAGCAGCCAGGACTCAAGGATCTACACCTGGTGAGGCAGTTGTTCGAGCAGTTGCGTCCCTGGTTGCGGATTCCCGTCTCCTGAACCATAAGGCCACGGTCGATTCTCTATCCTCCTACCCGTTCACCCATGCCGCAGCTTGGCCATTTCAGATATCTCATGATCGGGATCAGCCTAGGAGGCAGCGGCTGCCGCGGGTGGACTCCGCCCTGGCACC
>DVEE01000045.1 GCA_015295885.1 Leptolyngbyaceae cyanobacterium M65_K2018_010 | reverse complement strand
GTTTGATTGAGGCTGAATCGTCCACACATGGCTATCATCCCCTCAGGTTTTGGAAGCGGACCGGGTCAGCCCCTCCCGCTTGCTATGGGTCGGTCGATGGCTCCCTTAATCTGGACTTCGGCCTCCCCCCAGTGGTCTCACCCGAACTCCAGCTTTTTTAGCCCGGCTATCGGTGCGATGGCGCTCGCCCTAGGCTTGGGTTCCAACCTATTCCTGGGCTTTCCTTCCTGGGCTTTCCATAGATTAACCCAGGCTTCACCGCAGGGTGTTGCCATCCAGGTCTGAAAGGTAGGGTCAGAGGGATGGGGCGCAGGGGAGCGCGATCGCAGGTTGATGGCCTTCTCTAGGAGATTGGGGCCGGGGGGCTAGGCGGTCATCGCAGGGGGCATCGGGTTGACAATAATCACCGTAATGTTGTCGCGACCGCCATGTTCTTTAGCAGAGTTGACCAGGGCGGTGGCGGCGGCTTCACAGGGTTGGTGGGCGGTGAGGTGCTTGGCAATTAACTGGTCAGAGAGTTCTTCGGTGAGGCCATCGCTGCACATTAGCAGGCGATCGCCCGGCTGCACTTGAATAGGTTGTACCTGCGCCTGGGCCAGATCCTCCCGGCCCAAACAGTGGGACAGCACATGGCGCCAGGGGTGGTTGCGGGATTGGTCGGGGGATAGATCCCCTTGCCGAATTGCCTTGGCAATCCAGGTATGGTCTTCAGTTAACTGTTCTAGGGAATGGTCACGCAGGCGGTATAAGCGGGAATCCCCCACGTGGGCGCACCAGGGTTGGGCATCTTGAGGTCTAAAGGTGAGCACTACTACGGTGGTGCCCATATCGGACCGATCGGGGTAGAGGCGTTGCTCATGGAGAATGGCCCTGTTGGCTGCCCCGAGGGCCTGTTTAAGTAATTCATCGGTAGGTCGGGAGTCTTGCCAGTGATGATTGAGGAAGGTTTTTATCGAAGCCGTAGCTAGCCGACTGGCTTCCTGCCCCCCAGCGTGGCCCCCCATACCATCCGCCACAATAAAAAACCGTCCCTCCGGGTCAATATAGTAATCATCCTGGTTACTAACCCGGATCAACCCAGGATCCGTTAATCCTGAAAATTGGTATTCAACCATGCCTGACCCGTCACTCCAACCCTAAGGCATCCGATCTGCTCGGTTAACCTTAATTACGGTCTGTAGGAATGCAATTCCGGAACCTAGGGCCAAAGCCCCTGGAATTAAGGCTAGCCACGCCCAGGGAGACATCAACAATCCAGTAGCAGAAAGGGTAAAAGCACCGAGCAAAATCGCGTAGGTGTTGGCCATGGTCACACCACTAATACGCCGCAGGGCCCGATCGGTTTCTATGGATCGCACCCGCACCCGCACATCCCCACGCTCCAGCTTATCAAGGGTGTCTTCAATGCGCCGGGGTAACCCCAGGGCAGAGGTACTAACCTGGGCTGCTTGGCGGCCCAGTTCTCCTAGCAGATTGTTGGCGCTATCACCTGAATGACCACTGTTCATAAGCTGTGCAGCAAACGGCTTGGCCGCTTCCATAAAGTTAAACTCGGGGTCGAGCCCCTTACCCACCCCTTCCAGGGTAGAAAAGGCCCGCATGACAAAAGTAAAGGTGGCCGGAAAGCGAAAGGGTTGATCGTAGGCCACGGCATATAAATCATCACTGATCGCCTCAATGGATTGCTCCTCAAAGGGCTTATCCATGAAGTTGTCCAGAATATACTGAATCGAGCGGCGCACCGGGCTCATGTCTTCCACTTCGGCCAGGGCCCCTAGTTCAACCAGGGAGTTGATCACCTGGTCGGCATTACGCTGGGCTATGCCCATGAAGGTCCCCATCAATCGCTGTCGGGTCAGCGGTTGCACCTGCCCCATCATGCCAAAGTCGTAAAAAATCAGGGCCCCGTTTAAGTTAACCGCGATGTTGCCTGGGTGAGGGTCGGCATGGAAAAAGCCGTCGTCTAGCAACTGATGCAGGTAGGCCTGGGCCCCTAGCTGGGCCAACCGCTTGCGGTCTAAGCCGGCGGCTTCCAGGGCTTCGTAGTGGCTGATTTTGATACCGGGCATGTACTCCAGGGTCAGCACCCGGGCAGCGGTATAGCGCCAGAATACCCGCGGCACGTTGACCCAATCAATGTGGCGAAAGTTTCGACGAAAGGTATCGGCGTTACGGCCCTCGTTGATGTAGTCAATTTCCTGCCAGAGGATGCGGCAACACTCCTCATAGATGCCCAACCAGTCCCGGCCCCGGCCCCAGTAGGGGTGATTTTGGAAATAATGGGCAATGCCCTTGAGAATAGATAGGTCGATGGTAAACAGCGATCGCAAACCCGGCCGCTGCACCTTGACCACCACCTCATCACCGCTATGGAGCTGAGCCCGGTGTACCTGGCCTAAACTGGCCGCTGCTAGGGGAATAGGGTCAAAGGTACGATAGAGGACGTGAATGGGCTTCCCTAGATCGGCTTCGATAATGGTGCGGGTTTGTTCGTAGCTAAAGGCGGGGACCCGGTCCTGCAGTTTGGACAGTTCTTCCACAAATTCGATCGGAAAGATATCGGCCCGGGTCGAGAAGAGTTGGCCCACCTTGATGAAGGTGGGACCCAGGTCCAGCAGAGTTTCTCGGATCCAAACGGCTAACTGACGTCGCCGTTCGGCTTGCTTTTCTGGGGTAATCTGGCCTCCGTAGCTCCAAGCCTTGCCGTAGACCCAGCGAGCCCACAGGAGCTTGAGTACAAAGCTCCAAATGTCAACAAAGCGGCGATTACGGGAATAGCGACCGCGATTCCAGCGGTAGGCGTTTGGGCTGAAGGCGAGGGGTTTTTCAGGCTCCGGTAGAACCGGTATTGAGGGCTGTCCGCGGAACGATTCTGCCCCTTCATGCTCCTCCCGGTGGCTGGAAAACCCATTGACCGGAGTGGGGTTAGCGGCTTCCCGGCGATAGGGCTCAGGCGAACTGGTGGATGCTAAGCAGGATGCCTCATCCTCCCCGGGCGAAGCAGTCTTGGGCTGGGCAGTTGGGTCAAAAACAGCGGACACTCAGGCTCCTAACTTGTGTGATAACTGGAATCGGTCAGGCTTTCGGGCCATGGACAAGGATCCAACCCACCCTGCACCCCTGGCAACGGCCGCTTCTCCCTTACCCCCCAGACTGGGAAGCAGAGCGGTATTGCTGCAAGGCCACTCGCACCTGGGCAATTTCAGCCCGAAGAGTATCGATGGTGGCTTGCAAATCCTCCGTTTGGGTGCCACCAGCGGTAAACCCCGAGGCCCCTGAAGTGGCTGGGCCAGCCTCGGCTTCGGCCTGCTGGGCTCGGGCCATGACCTCCTCGGTGAACTGCCGTAGAGATTCCCGTTGCTCAGCATCAAACTGACCTAACCAACTGAGGGAGGCGGTCAAGAACCGCTCAGCCCGATCGCTAACCGTTTCCGCCAGGGCACGACCCACAAAGAAGGCATGGAGCACCGGGCTGCTCATAACAACACCTCAACCTACTCAACTGTTTAGAAGTATAACGTTCTTATTCCTCAGAGCCGAGCCCTAGGGGCGAGGTTCGGGCGGGGCCGCTAACCTTTGGCCCGTAGCAAAACCTAAGTGCTTTGCCCGCCTGGCTCCATGCCTGAACTAGGGACCAGGGGAGCGGGCGGAGCCTGGAGGGGGGCGGGCGGAGTAGGAGCGGCGGGGAGAGGGCCGCCCCCCGGATCCGTGGGAATGGGTGGAGCCGGGGGAGGAGCGGGCGTCCCTCCACTATTGTCAACGGCAGGAGCGGGAACCCTGGGGTCCGGTGATGACCCATTGGGGCTTGAGAGGGAATCCGGAACCGGGGAATCTAGGGGTTCGCCAAGGCCGGCATCCCCAGGGTCGTCAGGCCGCCAATCAGGCGCCTGCTCCAGCTCTACAGACACCCCCTGGGGCGTGGGCAGAGCGCTGGGTTGCACCGGGTTTGTTCTAGGGGTGGCCAAGGCCGGTGGAGTATCCCCATAGTCGGGCTGGAACCGGCGTCGATAGGTGGGGGATGACCAGTTAGAGCCAAAGTTATCCCCGGGCCAGTCGGGCAGGGGGGGAAAGGATTGATTCGGGTTGAATCGAGCCGGGCTGGGGGAATCCAGGGGTTGGAGACGGGCCTGCAAGCCAAAGGTTAATCCACTCAGCCCAGCCACAACACAGGTACCTAGCAGAGCCCAGGTCGCTCGTTTGGGAAAAGCACCGTTGGGAAAAGCACCGTCGCGGTTAGTTGTCCCAGTGGACCCTGCCGTCGCAATGGTGGCTGGAGCGGGCGAAACGGCCGGGGCCACCACCTGAGTGGTGGCGATCTCCGGCTTTGTTGATGGCTCGGATACGCCTAGGGAAGTGGCCGCTGCAGAACCTCCCTGCGATCGCTGGGGTGGGGCGGGGGAGTCTGCCAGTTTAGGCAGCAGGGCTAGCCAGCTTTCCAGATCGGCGGTAGCCGCCTGCCCTGCCTGCCGTAGACCCCATTGCAGAGCCGTTTCCAGGCTGGGGGGTAAGCCGGGTAAGCGATGACGTAAATCCACCGCCAGGGGCGCTCGGGTCGCTTCAGCCCGCTGGCCCGTAAGCAGGAAGTAGAGTAGGCCGGCCAGGTCATAAACCAGCTTCCCTTCACTCACCGGATCTGCATCAGAGGCTTGATCGGGGAAATCAAAGCCAATAAACTTGAGGGGACTGGCCTGCTCAGGCAGCCAAAGCTGATCGGGGGTTAACCGCAACCCATACCCACCCAGGGGGCGTAGTACCCGCAGGGCATCAACCAGTTGGTCAATCACCCGGAGACTGCGCCCCACGGAAAAGGGGGCCTTGGGTAAAACCCAACGGGTAAGGGGGGCTCCTAGGGGTAAGGGCAGAACCTGATAACACACGCCCTCTTCCTCAAAACCCTGCATCGCCGCAGGGAGTAGGGGATGCCCTAGCTGACCAATGGCTTTCAAGGTTTCGTAAAAGGTAGCTCGTCGATCAGCCCCAGGCATCGTCTCGGGATGACGGCTACCTAAAACTCGCACCAGGGCCCACCGTCCTTTGGGCACATGGGTGGCGAGGTAAAGGGGACCAATGGCATCTTCGCCGCCCAGGGCATCGATGACATAAACGCCCTTTTGCAGGGCCGTGCCGATCGCTAAAGTCATAGGCGAGACAGCCGGAGTAAGAGCCAAATTTTTCTCTGTCACTCTAACCTGTTCTGGAACCGGTTAGGGAAACCCTAGGTCAGATAATTTTTCGATCCGCCCGGTTACATCGTCCTAGGGGCTACCCAGGGCCCAGGGGGAGGTTGGCCGGGGAAAGTGCTCGGCTAAAAAGGCCTGGGCCTCTGCCTGGGTTTGGATGCGACCGTCCAATTGGGCCGCCAGTACCGCCTCCAACATCACCCGAAACTGGGGACCGGGTTTGTATCCCAGGCTCTTCAACCGTTCTCCGTCTACTAGGTGGGGCATGGTCATCCACTGGGTCAGGTATCGCCAGATCAGCGGCCCCAGGGATCGAGGATGGCGGGCGCTGACCAGCAGGAGGGTCGGCAAGTCGGCCTTAGAGAAAAGCTGGTAGAGCTGGCTAGGGCGCGGATCCAGGGGAACCTGCTGCAGCCAGGTGTGCTCTAGGGCGGCGAGCTGACTTAATCGCTGAATCGAGGTATCGGTTAGTTGCAGCGCCGTGGCGATGGGCCGCCGTTGACTCGGCGGTAAGGCTGCCAGGAGAACTTCTAGGCGCATCTGCCAGGGAATGCAGGGGGGGGACCAGCCAAACCGATCGATCCACCGGGTGATGCGGCGCAACTGATGCCACAGGCTGGGAGTCATGGCCAAATCGCTGTGGATGCAGCGGAGGGCCTGCAGGTGATCGAGCAGTTCCAGGGCCGTCTGCCAGTAGGGCGCTGCCAAAATATATTTCAACTCATTTTTGAGCCTCACCTGTAGGGCTGGCACCCGTCGGACCTGGTGCTGCATTTGGGTATAAATGCCGCTCTCAATGGCATGGTGGATATAACCTTCGGTTTGGCTGTCGAGGTTAAAGCCCAGCCGCACCGCAAACCGCACCGCTCGATAGATGCGGGTGGGGTCTTCAATAAAACTATTGGGATGCAGTACCCGCACCAGCCCCTGATGTAAATCGACCAGGCCGCCAAAATAATCCAGTAATTGACCAGCCCCCGGCTCCGTTAGGCGCAGGGCCATGGCGTTGATGGTGAAATCGCGACGGTAGAGGTCTTGCTGAATGGAACTGGCCTCAACCTCAGGGTTAGCGGCCGGATAGGGGTAAAACTCGGTGCGAGCAGTGGCCACATCGATCATGAGTGACGCCAGGGGATGATCCAGTTCCCTGTGCCACACCAGGGAGGCGGTTTGGAACCGGCCATGGACCTGGATATCCACCTCAGGGAAGTGGGTTTTGATCTGCTCGGCCAGTTCTACGCCGGCTCCCACCTGGGCCGCCTGGTAAAAGCCATCCACCACCAGATCCAGATCGGGCAGGCCCACCGCGTCTTCCTCCTGGGCGAGCAGTAAATCCCGCACCGCACCGCCTACCAGGTACAGATGCCAGCCCCGGGCCTGGGCAGCCGCGGCCATATGCTGCAACACTTGCCAGAGTTCGGGTCTGAGTTTGGTTTCCAGGGTATGCTGCAGCGGTGCCGCCGGGGGCAGTTGAGGTAAGGGGGTGCGATGCCAACCGTTAGCAATTAAATCCTGGTGCAGGTGACGCAGCAGATCGGTGCGGGTCACAATGCCCACCAAAGCCCCCTGCCTGAGAACGGGCAGCCGACCAATGTCGTAGGTCACCATTAAGTCCTCTATCTCGGCGACAGGGGTGTCGGGGCTGATGGTTTTTAGGTTAGTGGCCATGTAGCCCTTCACCGGGGCATGGCTGAATCCGTGATGGAGGGCCAGGTCCAGATCCCGACGAGAGATCACCCCCACCAGGGTATCCTCCGCATCCACGACGGATAGACCGGAATGGCCGTACCGCAGCAGAATCCGCTGCGCTTCGCCAATGGTCGTATCGGGGCGGATCGTGCGGACGGGGGAAGACATTAAATCCCGGGCAGTAGGCGTTGGAGGCAGCTGCGATCGCGCCTGGGTCATTAACCCGGCCATCACCTGCTCGGGGTTATCCGTGGTCAAGGTGGCTGAGGCGGCGGTTGGATGCCCACCCCCACCCACTGGAGCCAAAATTGCTCCCCAGTCGATGCCTGGTGCCGCTGCCGAGCGGCGACTGATCCGTCCCTGGGCACGGCCAATCAGCACTAGCTTGCGGGGTGGCGCTCCCCCATCCGGGGGAATCTCCTTGCCGGGGTAGTGGGCCCCAAGCAACAGCGCATCGACATCAGCCAGGGAAATGAGCCGCTCTGCTAAGCCGGAAAGGCCAGGGATATAGTGCTCCACAGGCAAAAGCACCGATCCCAAGCTATAGCCCTGGACCTGCTCCAGGGTGAGTTGATCCATGGCGATCGCCAGCAGATCCTGCAGCACCGGGGTCAGACCGGGCTCCACAAATTCAGCAATGACTTGCAGGCTTGCCCCCTGCTCCATCAACCAGGCTAGGGCCCGGGCATCGCGGGGGGTCGTTTGCTCAAACAGCAGCGAGCCTGTGTCCACATGGATGCCTAGGGCCATCACCGTTGCTTCTGCCACGCTGGGGTGTATGCCCTGCCGCTGCATCGCTTCGACCACCAGGGTAGTAGCTGCTCCCACCGGTTCCACGGTGCGATGGTCGGCCTCGACTTCACCCCCCTTAGCTCCATGGTGGTCGTAAACTGCGATCGGAAGATGGCGTTGTTGGGCCAGGGCAATCCACTCAGCGGCCGGACCAAATCGCTCCGCTTGCTGGGCATCGACCAGGGTGAGTGAGCGAAGGTGGCTCGGATTCACCGCTCGTCGCTCAATCAGGGGATACTCATCCCGATGCAGGGAAACAAACCGCTGCACGGTCGGATGGCAGCCCCCAGTCAGCACGATCCTTGCCCCCGGTTGCAGCCGGGCCAGCCCCACGGCGGCCCCCAGGGTGTCAAAATCAGCGGTGGTATGGCAGAGCACTAAGTCCATAGCTAGACGCTAGCATGGGTGGTCAAGTTTGCTGCGCTTTAAGGGTTAGCCTGGCGCTGGCTTGTCAGAGGCCACCTTCCCCAGACGCCCAATCCAGTTTTGGTCAAACCCCACTCGTACCATCACACATTCCTAGCCACTCCCTCGACGGGCCATATCCATCTTCCCTGGCTACCGGTGCTTGGCTCAAGACCACCCCAGCCACTCCGCCTCTACGCCGGAGAATTCCCCGTCTGGGGTCGATTCGCGTTCCCAAGGGGCTCGCTTTCTGATAGCTTACTAATTGAGATCCCCACGGCAATTTCCCTGGCTTACTCTAGGGCGACAGGCGCTCCTAGGGTCAGTTGATGAGGCGGGGTTGAACAGTACCCTGGCCGAAGAGAGGGGAGTCTTGCTTCCTACTGCTGTGTTTGAGAGAGAATATTAATGGTCATTCTGTTTCAGCT
>DVEE01000019.1 GCA_015295885.1 Leptolyngbyaceae cyanobacterium M65_K2018_010 | reverse complement strand
AACTAATGGTAGAGCGGGGCGCATCGGGACAACCCCAGTTCATCGCACTGCTGGTGATTGGGATCGTCTCCCTGTTTGTGCTGCTGGGGGCCAGCATTCAGATTCAGGTCTTGAGCGACATCCTGGGGGTGGGCTTGCTGGTGTTGGCCATTGGCACCCTGGTCGGGAGATCGCTGGGTTGGTATCTCTCCACCCTGGGGAGCAACTGGACCTGGCGAGAGCGGCTGTTTTTGCTTCCGGGGAATTCCGCCAAGGCCACGGTGCAAGCGGCGATCGGTGCCCTTCCCCTGGCCTATGGCATCGAAGGAGGAGAGACCATTTTAGCGCTGGCGGCCCTCTCGATTCTGGTGACTGCGCCCTTGGGCGCCTGGGCGATTCCGACCTTGGCCCCCAAACTCCTACAACGTGGCAAGGTTGACCCGACCAAGGTCACCGTTGCCCGGCGCATTGTCTTACTGGCGGCGGTGGATACGTCTCCCCTGGCCAGTCGGGTGTTGACGCAGGCGGCGGAGCTGGCCCGCCGTAGCGATGGAGAAGTGGTGGTGCTGCATGTGGTGCGGGTGGATGACCCCGTCGGAGTCGAGCGGTTACGGCGTCAGGCTCAGCAACGCCTGGCGGATATTCGGTATCGGTTTGTAACTACCAGCGGGTCCGTACCGGAAGAAATTATGCGGGTGGCCGGGGCCTACCAGGTTTCGGAAATTATCATGGGCAAACGGGGGCATCGGTCTCTGCGAGAAGCCCTGGTGGGGTCAGTATCCCAGGCGGTGCTTGAGACCAGTCCCTGGCCGATTGTGATCGTCGAAGCGGATCAACCCATTGCCAGGCCGAGTTGAGGTTCTAGGAGAGCCGCCATGCTAAACCAGCCCGTTGTGCGAACCATTGCAGCCATTGCCCTAGGTGCGATCGCCGGCGCCTTGAGCCGATACTACCTGGTTCAGGGGTTGACCCAAATGCTGGGGACTCACCTCCCCTACGGTACCCTGGTGGTGAATATCAGCGGCTGTTTTGCCATGGGGTTGTTGGCGACCCTGTTCCTCGGGCCAGTGATTACGGTCCATCCCGATCTGCGGTTGCTGCTACTGACGGGCTTTTTGGGGTCCTATACCACCTTTTCCAGCTACGAACTCGACAGTGCCCGACTCCTTATGGAGGAGCGTTTCCAGGCCGAGCTGATCTACTGGGGGGGCAGCGCTTTGGTGGGCTTTTTCAGCCTACAGGGAGGCATGACCTTAGCGAATTGGCTGGTTAACCAGGTGGAACGCCATTGGTTCGGCTAAGGAGGAAGGGCCATCGAGATGTTGTCTCCAGACTTTTTACCCCTTTGGATTGCCCTAGGAGCGATTCCTGGGGCAATCAGCCGCTACTACCTAACGGTGATCCTGACGGAATGGACAGGAGGGGAATTTCCCCTAGGAACTTTCCTAATTAACCTTTCCGGTGCGGTATTGATTGGGTTTTGGGCTACCCTGTTGCCAGCCTTTAGCCCTGGCACCATCCTGAATGGGTTTATAATTGTGGGCTTTTTAGGGGCGTACACCACCTTTTCAACCTATGCCTTGGATACTTCTAACCTCCTGAAGCAGGGCAGCTACCGCCGAGCCTTACTGTACGGGCTGGGCAGTCCGGTGGTGGGGTTTTTAGGGGTGGAAGGGGGCATGGCCCTAGCCCAGCCATTCTTACAGGGGTAAAGCCATGGATCCGGCTGCCCAGTTGACCCTCTATGTCGCCGAGGGCGATCGCGTCCCCCCTAGCCAGCCCCACGCCCAGGGCCAGTTACTTTACCAGGCGCTGATTGAGGCCGCCCAGCAGACCGGTCTGGTGGGTGTTACGGTAATGCGTTCAGCGGTGAGCTATAGCCAGCGCTACCCTCACATTTGTGTTGATTGGATCATGGAATTTGCACCGCATCAGATCGTGGTGCTGACGCTGATCGATCAACCGGCGGTGATTGCCCGCTACCTGCCCCGGGTCAAGGCTCTGATTCACGCCGGTTTAGCCACCCAGGACGCCGTTACCGTGGTGCATCATGCTCCCCTCTCCAGCGAACTAACCTCCTCCGTTCCCGTTCCCCAGCA
>DVEE01000331.1 GCA_015295885.1 Leptolyngbyaceae cyanobacterium M65_K2018_010 | reverse complement strand
GTCGCTCCGCTGGCCTTCGCCACCCTTGCCGAAGGCTGGCGGCCGCTCGTCCCCTAGCGGTTCACCTGAAGCTAGATACGGGTATGTCGCGGTTGGGGTTTCCCGCGACGGAAGCGGTTGACTTTGTCCGGTTTGTGCGGCAACTCCCCCACCTCAAAATCAGTAGTGTCTACTCCCACCTGGCCACCGCAGACAGCCCCGATCGCACCATTATGGACCGGCAACAGCAGCGATTTAAGCAGGCGATCGCAGAACTGAGCCACCACCACCTACTACCGCCGCGGTTGCACTTAGCCAACACCGCCGCCACCCTGGTTGATGCCTCCCTCCACTACGACCTGGTGCGGGTAGGGTTGGGCCTCTATGGTCTTTACCCAGCGCCCCACTTGCAATCCACCGTAGATCTGCGGCCGGTCATGCAGGTCAAGGCCCGCATTACCCACCTGAAAACCATCCCAACTGGTACGGGAGTCAGCTATGGCCATCAGTTTGTTACCGATCGTCCCATCCGATTAGGGGTCGTGGGCATCGGCTATGCCGATGGGGTGCCCAGGGCCCTGTCCAACCGAGTCAAGGTGCTGGTCAAGGGACAGCCGGTCCAGCAGATTGGAGCCATCACCATGGATCAGCTTATGATCGATGTCACCGACATCCCTAACTTACAGGAAGGGGACGTGGTCACTCTGCTAGGGCAGGATGGGGGCCATCGCCTTACCCCTGACGACTGGGCCGAGTTGACCAACACTATCTCCTGGGAAATTCTCTGCGGCTTCAAGCACCGTCTACCCCGTGTTGCCATCGAGCCATCGCTCACCTCGGCAGCCTCCAGCCCCCTAGGCGAGGGTTAGAAGGAGCAGGCCCACCTTAGGTCTTTTTTCCATACCTGGTTCTAGAGCGTTTCCACTACCGCCAGTAGAGTGGTCGGTTCAGCATTGGGATGCAAAAAAGAGAATAAGTGGGCATAGCAGAGTTGCCCCTGGGCATTCAGCACAAACTGGGCGGGCAGGGGAGCCCCCAGGGCTTGCCCGGTAAAATACCGACGAAAGCTGGTGCCCTCTGGATCGCACAGGAGCGGGAGGGTAAGTTGTAAATCCTCCACCACTCCCTCACCCTGGCGAGGATGCAGACTCGCGATCAGCAGCACCTCTGCTCCCCCATTGCGAAACTGTGGGTAGGCCTGGTTCATTGCCACCAGGTGGGGATAGCAAAAGGGACAATAAACCCCGGCGGCAAAGATGCGGGTAAAGGCTAAAACCACCGGTCCCTTGCTGCGCCAGTTAGCTAACCGCACCGTGCGCTGATGGGTAACATCCCAAAGGGCAAAATCAGGGGGAATGGCCCCCAGCGGCAAGCCCAAATAGGCCGGGCGAGGCAGCAGATAGCGCCAAAAGGAGGCCGCTAAAGGGGTGGACGAGGCCGCAGTCATGGCGGGTAAAAAGGCAGGGTTGAGGATAGTTTAGGGCGAGGTGGTCTCCACCTCAGCAAAGAACTCCTTGGATTTAACCGGGTCGGGGGTCATGGTTTTGTCCCCAGGCTGCCAATCCACTGGGCAGACCTCGTCGGGGTTAGTTTGCACATGGTGAATGGCCTGCAGGACCCGCAGGGTCTCATCCACATTGCGGCCAAAGGACAGGTTGTTCACGGTGGCGTGCTGGACCACCCCTTCGCGATCGATAATGAACAACCCTCGGAGGGCTACCCCAGCCTCCGGATCCAGAACATTATAGGCAGCACTAATGTCCTTTTTCAGATCCGACACCAGGGGAAAATTCAAATCCCCCACGCCACCGGCCTTTCGTTCGGTTTGAATCCAGGCCAGGTGAGCAAATTCGCTATCGACGGAAACGGCAAGGATTTCGGCATTGAGAGCCTTAAACTCATCGTAGCGATCGCTGAAGGCCGCAATTTCCGTAGGGCAGACAAA
This sequence comes from Leptolyngbyaceae cyanobacterium M65_K2018_010, assembly GCA_015295885.1. Classification (GTDB taxonomy): domain Bacteria; phylum Cyanobacteriota; class Cyanobacteriia; order Phormidesmidales; family Phormidesmidaceae; genus Nodosilinea. The sequence continues at coordinate 6,583 of DVEE01000331.1, read as the reverse complement.
GGTAAAGTCTAAGGGATAGAAAAACAAAACCACATACCGGCCTCGATAATCCGATAGCTTGATCACCTTAAAATTCTGATCCACCACCGCGGTTGCGATAAAGTCAGGGGCCTGTTGACCGACCCGCAGACAGCCCTCCCACTGAGCAGACATTACCATAGCAAGCAAACCTAAACTGCAAAACCGAGGTTGAATAGATAAACCGCTCTAACTCAGCCAGGACAGACTCTAACCAGAGCCTACTGGGTAAGGACCATGATAGTTAGAACCCCACATCCAGCCAACCCCTTCTCAGCCTAACCCAGGCAGCGTCAAGGTTAAATGGCTCAGGCGTGATTTGAACACGCGACCAAGGGCTTATGAGTCCCCTGCTCTACCACTGAGCTACTGAGCCATGGAAGAATTTGTACACAGTACAAACTAACAGATAGTTAATTTAGCACAGAACGGTGTCGCAACTTGCTGGAGCTGGAAATGAAAAGGGCATTTCCAGCGGGTATCCGGTCAACGGCTCTCCCAGGCTGGCCCCCGAATGCCAACCCCAAGCCAACTGCACACTAAAGAGCAGGCCAGCCGACTGACTAACCTGCTCTGGGAGCCCAGGATTAACCCTAAACCTGGGATCAGTCTAACGGCTCGGTAAGAAGGCCATGGGGTTCACCGTACCGCTATTGGGAAGGTGAATCTCAAAATGCAGGTGAGGCCCAGTGCTAAAGCCAGTGCTGCCCATCTCAGCAATTTGCTGACCCTGAGCTACCTGCTGACCCTCGCGCACTAACAGACGATTATTATGGGCGTAGCGAGTCATGCTTCCATCCGCGTGGCGAATGTCAACCAGATTACCGTAACCGCCAGAGTTCCAGCCTGAGCGAACCACGACCCCACTGGCCGCTGCCACAATGGGAGTCCCCACTGGTCCGGCGATATCGACGCCACGATGCATCCGGCCCCAACGCCAGCCATAACCGGAGGTTAAAGTGCCTCGGGTAGGCCAAACATAGCCGTTAAAGCGATTAGGAGCTGCCGGCAAAAACTGGTCTGCCCCGGGCAACATCGGCATATTAGGAGATACCATTTGTCCCGTAGGCGCATCTGGGAAAGGTCGATAGGCTTCCGGCCCCAGGGGAGCCGCGGCCAAAAGTTCCCCACCGCCCCTGGCCCCAGGCAAATCCGCCCGAGCCTGAAGCTCTCCATCGGTGCTATTGGCCATGGAAGATAAGTCTACCCGGGCCATAGGTTCTGCCTCGACCTCGGTAGTCGCTACGTCAGTGACCGTCCAAGTCTGACTTTGCAGGGATCCTTCCTTAGCACTGGCAGGGGCGATCACCGCAGCGGGCAGGGCCGCTAGGGACTGGGGTGTAGCACTCTCCGAGTTAGTCCTGGCGGCATCGCCAGCAGTCAGAGCCCTAGCTGTGGATTGAGTTACCGGTTCAGCGGGTAGGGTACGGGCTAGTTGCAACTCTTCTCGGGCCTGGCGAATGCGGGCATTCAAGGCCTCTCGGTCAATGGCCGCACTGTTAGCATCACGAATTCGGGCCAAGTGTTGCTGGATCACCTGCTCCCGACTGACTGGAGCGGCGGATGTGGCGGCCTGAGTGGCACCAACGCTAGCAATCTGAGCAGTCGCTGCCGCCGGGTCTATCCCTAGGGAGGGACCGCGGTCTGCCACCACCGGAGTAGAACCCGAAGTGACAGGCTCAGCAGTGGGCTGACCGGCCCGAGGGGCAGTGCCCCTGGAATTCGTACCGGCTGAGCTAGATGCTGCGCTTAGGCTGGGCTTGGGCTGATTGTTCAGAGGCAGACTATCCGGCAAAGCAGTGGCCACGGATTGAGTCGGCTCAACCGCTGCCTGGGCCGTCTCAGCAGATTTGGCCAAAGCCAGGTGAACCGCGGAGTCCTGCCAACTCTCCCGCGCTTCTAGGGCAACCGATGGGGTAGCAGGCTCCGTTACCCTGGCCTGCAGTTGTCGCCCCACTCTGGCCGTCTCATCTAAGTCTTCGTCGGCTTGCAGCTCAGGAATTTCTTCCCCCTCTTCAGCCTCGACCATCGGAGCGTCCGGTTCGAGGCTAGATAGGTCTGAATCCAGGCCCGCCAGACCTTTCTCTAACTGATCTACAGAAAGCACAGCAACCGCTGAGGGGTGAGGCATCAGGGCTGGAATCTCTCCACCCACCCCGCCTAGGATAGATTTTGCTTTTGCTAAAGATTGAGAACCATTGTCCTTGACGGTTGCGATCGCTGAGTCACCATTAGGAACCCGCAGCACCTGGCCAACCTGCAGCACCTCGTCACTGGACAGGCCATTGACTGCCTTTAGGGTGTCTACATCGGCCTCATGCTCGGTGGCAATCTGCCACAGGCTATCACCTTCAGCCACGGTGTAGTAGGCCGTGGTGGACTCCGAGACTGGGCTGGACGGCAGAGGGGAACCACCGCTTTGGGCCTCTCGGTCGATAGCAGGCAACACCAGGACCGAGGATCCCTCAGCCGCAAGGGCCATTTCTGGGATCGATACCAGGGACGCTGAAGCTCCTAGAGAAAGAGCAAGGCCCAGCATGGTGACCGGAGCGTTGACCTGGGGGCGAAAAACGCCTGACATACCTAGCGGCTCAGCAGAATAGTCCTGCAAAGGAGCTACAGCCAAAGGCTTTTTTCGAAATACGCGTTTCAAGGAACGACCTCCTGTAAACCAATGCTCAACGATTGAACCTTTCCACTCAGGGCATCAATAGCTCAAACCCAAGGCCCGCATTGATGTTTAACCCCTAGTTACTGGCAAAACTCAAACCCGTAGAACAGTAGTGGAACTATGGAACCAGTCATAGCTAGGTAACAATACCTTGCTGTTAGCACTTAGGCAAGCTTACATGGCTAAGCCTAAAAATCAATGCCTTGGAACCGTGTTGCCTAACCCACAGAGGGTTCAGGGTAGAAAAAACCAACCCCAGCGAACACAACATATACCTTTAACCCTACAAAAATAGATTTGGCAAGAGTGGTCGGCTGGGCTGATCAGGAGATTGAGGGGGGCGATTAGGGGGGCACCATGCCTCTACCGAGAACCTACCCCGATCGGATAAAACACCCTGAATAACTGGAACTTCAGGGTATTTAGGGACTGAATTTAAGTGCTCCATCTCGCTTTTCTTACCCCTGCTTCGCCGCAAGCGGCCGTTTGGATATAAATTTCTTATCTTGCGAACTATTTTTTGTATCAAAGGCCACTTTCGCCAGGCGTTTAGGTCTGGCCCATGGGGATTGGCCGCCATCATCTGTAGGCTGAACTACCCGCTTGGTTGGCCAGTCACCGGTAGCTAGCCATCCATCAGCGGCCTAACCCTACCTGTTTGGCTCGACCCGATCGGAGCTGCGGGCAGATCGGGGGTTCTGGTTTTACCCTGGGGCTGGTACCTCAGGGCCCCTGCTTGAGCAGATAGGCGGCCGCAAATACCTGGCTGCCCGCCACAATCTCGCTCAATGACCAAATAAAGATAAACCTCAGGCGGATGCTGCTCCTTGGGGTTCACTCGCCGCCCGAGCCGACTGGCTTAGGGGGGAGGGGGCGAACAAGCCCACTGGAGCTGACGTAGGGCCTCGTATAACCCGATGGCCGCACTGGCTGAAAGATTAAGACTCCTCACCAGGGTTCGATCCATAGGGATGTAAACGGTTTGGTCACAGGTACTGAGAACCGACGGGGGTAAGCCATCGGTTTCACTGCCGAACAGCAACCAATCATCCTGGCGATAATCCCAGTCCGCATAACTACATCGCCCAGAGGTGCTAAAGCCGATGGTTCTGCCCCCTAGTTGTTGCCGCCGCTGTTCAAAGGCTGACCAGTCTGCATGGAGGGTTAAATCCACCTGGGGCCAGTAATCCAAGCCCGCTCGTTTGAGGTAGCGATCGCTCAACTCAAAGCCCAAAGGCCCCACCAGATGGAGAGGCGTATGGGTAGCTGCGCAGGTTCGAGCAATATTGCCTGTATTTGGCGGAATTTGAGGATTTACTAGAACGACTTGCGGCATGGGGTGATTTGAAGGCGGAATTAGAGGGTGCATCCATGAGTTGGGACTATTGTCAAGCACCTATAGAAAATGTTAATCCTTTCAGGGATTTTACCCCGTTGGGTGGGCTGAACGGGCCAGGCTATCGATCCGAGCGGCTGATAGAGATCTCTGACCCAGGCTATTGGAAAAGCTCATCAGGGATGGCAGAGGGAGTTGGGAGTTTGCCCTTTAAGCGGCACAGGGTTCGCAAAGGTCTTGGGCCAACCGATCTTCTTGAGCCTCTACGGTTTGAATCGCCCCAATCAGCACCTGTTGCACTGATGCCCCCGCCTCATACTGCCGTTGCCATCGTTGGGCTTCGTTGCCCTCCCGCAGGATTTTTTTCAGTGGGCTCAGAAAACAGCTGATGCCATGGCTTTTAGCCACCGGCCAAACTTCATCGTAAAGCTGTTCAATCCACTCCCTAGCCCCCAGGGGACAACCATCTTGCCAATGGCGCAGTTCCGCTTCTAGGCTGTGCTGGGCCACGGCCTTTTCATTGGCATCGCTGAGCTGAACCAGGTCGTGGTTGCGGGTGGCCTGGGGAAAGGTGCTGCTCACTAAGGGGTCGAGCTGGGGATTGGCCATTAACTGAAGCAGGCGGGCTTCTAACAAAGCAGTGACGGCCAGCAGGGCAATCGGATCGCTGATCAAATCACAAATGCGCAACTCTAGACGGTTCAGATTGTAGGGGCGCCGATCGCCGTTGGGTCTAACCGCCGACCACAGATGCCGCACATTTTGCATGGCACCGCTGGCCAGTTGCTGTTCCATCCAGTCGATGTGGTGGGCGTGGCTCTCGAATAGCGGGACGTAGGCTGGGGTTTTTGGAAATACTTGCCAACGGGTGGAGTGATAGCCGGTGAATTGGCCCTGCAAAAAGGGCGAGGAAGCGGTCAGGGCCAAGTATAAGGGAGCTTCTACCCGCACCAAACGGCAGGCCCGCATCAGGGTTTCAGGGTCGGATAGTCCGATGTTGATGTGTACGCTGGCGGTGACCACGGCTGTACCGTAGGTCTTTTCAATATAGGTGTGGTAAGGGTTGCCAGGGTCGGATCGAAGGAAACGGTCGGTAGGCTCCAGGGCTAGGGTACTCCCCGGTACCAGGGTGTAATTCCCCAGGCCCTTCAGGTATTGGCGCAGTTCGTGGCGAGGCCGAACCAGTTCGCAGAGCAACTTTTCGTACTGGCAGAGGGGAGGGGTCGTGTACTCTACGTTGCGGCTATCCGGTTCCCGGACAAATCCGTTCAAATCGGCGACAATCCGATCCGATAGGCCAACAATCTCACCGCTTGGCGTGCCGGTGTACATTTCAACTTCAAACCCTTTGGATAGCAGCACAGTAGTCCTCAGCACTAGGGAGTGGTGTCAACAACAGGGTCAATCACAGCCTTTGAGCGCCCTGGCCCCTGACCTTACCGAGCGCCTGATTACTCTATATATAAATAGTATGAAAGGAGCCTGAGACGGTCTAACAGGAATCCCTCCGTCCGCCCGCTTGATCGGGCTGGATCCGCCTAGCAGGTCTCGAGGTGGATGGGCTGGCCGGTGGCAAAGGCTCTGGCGATCGCATCGCAACGCTCGTTCCCCGCGTTGCCTGAGTGACCTCGCACATAAACCCACTGCAGGGGGCGATCTAGGGTTTGGTTTAGGTCCGTGGTCAGGGCGTCCAGAATTTCCCAGAGTTCGCGGTTGAGCACCGGTTTTTTGGCCGAGTTGACCCAACCCCGTCGTTTCCAGCCGGCAATCCACTGGGTAATGCCTTTCAGCACGTACTCGCTGTCGGTGTAGATGGTGACGGGCTCCGTTTGGTGGCGATCGCGCAGGCAGGTCAAACCGGCAATCGCCGCCTGCATCTCCATGCGATTATTCGTAGTTCTAGCTTCACCGCCCCCCATTTCATGGACGCGACCATCGGCCAAATAAAGCACCGTTCCCCAGCCACCGGGGCCGGGGTTGCCGGAGCAGGCTCCGTCCGTATAAATTTGCTGGATGATAGGCATGGCCATGGGCTCCCTCTTTAACGCATCCTGGTTTAACCCCCAGGGTTGAATAATCTATGGTTCAGATGTTCGCGGCTATCCTAATCCAGGATAAACCGCTGCGGTTACCGCTGATCGGTGGTCATCGGCCAGGGATCCCTATCCCGATCACCGATTACGGAGTTGGCGGGGTATCTTAGTGCTATGGCCTACGAACCCTTACACCACAAGTATCGCCCCCAGACCTTTGCCCAACTGGTGGGGCAAGATGCGATCGCCACTACCCTGACCCATGCCCTGCACCAGGGTCGGATTGCCCCGGCCTACCTGTTTTGTGGCCCTCGGGGTACGGGCAAAACTTCGAGCGCTCGCATTCTGGCCAAGTCCCTGAATTGCCTGCGCCAAGACCACCCCACTCCCGACCCCTGCGGCACCTGCGAAACCTGCCGCGCCATCACCAATGGCTCTGCCTTAGACTTTATTGAAATCGACGCCGCCAGCAACACGGGTGTGGATAACATTCGCGAACTGATCGAACGGGCTCAATTCGCCCCG
>DVEE01000153.1 GCA_015295885.1 Leptolyngbyaceae cyanobacterium M65_K2018_010 | reverse complement strand
CGGGTAAGTTCCCCAACATTGACGAAACCAGGCCTCTCTGGCTAAACAGGGGCGCGACCTCAACCACCGGTTAACCTGGCTGCGAGCCTCCAGGTTGGGGCTGAGTTCACCGTAGGTGGTTAGGCTACTAATGAAGTTTCTCAACGGTCGCCACATGAAGTTTGGGTACAGTGCCCCTTCGGCATCTATGAGAGTGTGCCCAAAGCTACGGTAGAAGTGTTAATGCTTGGGTTCAGTTGACTAGGGCTAACCCACAGAGGTGGGCTAGGGTCTGGTTGAAGCTGGGGTAGGACACGGCAGCGGCCTCAGCCCGTTGAATTTGGGTTTGCCCCTGGGCCCGCAGGCTGGCAATGGCCAAACTCATCGCCACCCGATGGTCGCCGCAGCTATCCACGACATTGCCCCGCAGGGGGATACCTCCCTCGATGGCCAGGCCATCGGGGCGTTCTTCAACCTTGGCGCCCAGTTTAGCGAGTTGGGTGGCCATGGCCGTGATGCGATCGCACTCCTTGACCCGTAGTTCAGCGGCGTCGGTAATCACCGTCGTCCCTGAAGCAAACAGGGCCGCGATCGCCAGAATGGGAATCTCGTCAATCATGCGAGGGATCAGATCACCGCCGAATTGGCCGGCCTGCAGGGTACTGTACCGCACCCGTAGATCGGCCGCGGGTTCGCCGGTGACTTCCCGAGGATTTTCCAGGGTAATGTCGGCCTCCATGGCCTGAAGGGCATCGAGAATACCCGTGCGGGTGGGGTTGATACCCACGTTTTCTACCACTAGATCAGAGCCGGGGGTAATCGCCCCAGCCACCAGCCAGAAGGCGGCGGAGCTCATGTCCCCAGGGACGATAATGGTCTGGCCGGTGAGGATAGCCGGGCCATGGACCGTGACGCTACAGGTTTCCGGATCTACGGTGAGGTCAGCCCCAAAGGCCCGTAGCATGCGCTCGCTATGGTCCCGCGACAGGCTGGGCTCGGTCACGGTGGTCGCCCCCTCGGTCATCAATCCAGCCAGCAGCAGGCAGGATTTAACCTGGGCAGAGGCGACTGGGGAGTGGTAATGCATGGGCTTTAGACCCATGCCGCGCACGGCCAGGGGGGCCAGCCGATTGCCCTGACGACCCCAAATTTGGGCTCCCATCTGGCTCAGGGGTTGAATCACCCGGTCCATGGGGCGCGATCGCAGCGAGCTATCCCCCGTAACTGTAAAAAAGCGATCGGGGTGGGAGGCCAGTAGCCCCAGCATCAACCGCAGGGTGGTGCCTGAGTTACCGGCATTCAAGACATCAACCGGCTCCTGCAGGTGGCCCAGGCCCACTCCCTGCACCGTCACCCAGTCCTCTTCCAGGGGAGATATCTGGACCCCCAGGGCCTGAAAGCAGGCCGCCGTACTCCGCGGGTCTTCCCCGAGCAAGAGGCCCTGAATGCGGGTTTCGCCCTGGGCGATCGCGCCCAACATGAGCGATCGGTGGGAGATGGACTTGTCGCCCGGAATCTGCACCCGGCCGCCTAGGGCTACCCCCTCAACGGGAAACTCTAGGGTCAGGGTTTGGTGGGGGGTGGCAGGGGCCGGTTGGCTTAGCTGGATGCGGGCGGTCATGGAAGGAAAATATAAGGAGCCGTAGCCCATCCTACCGTTTCCCGAGGGTCGTCCCCTCACCCTTGGTGGTTAGCCCCAGTCAAACTTTGACCGGAGCCCATCCCTCCCTTGCGCTCTACAGGGTGCGGGTCTCCAAGGGTAAAAACACCGTCAGCACTTCCCCTGCCTGGGGACGATGCCGCACGATCAATTTGCCCCCTAGGGCCTGGAACAGGTTTTTAGTAGCTTGGAGGTTAAGGCTGAGACCGCCGGTTTCCGGTTGAAAGATCAGTAACTGCCCCAGGGCTTTAAAGGGGGACGACAGGAGGGTGTCTACGGCATCGTCAGAGGCCCCTTGGGCCTCGGCACAGGGCTGGGATTGAAACTGCAACTTCAGTTGGTGCCCGGCCAAGGTCACCGATAAATCAATATGGCTGTAGGGAGGCAGACTGTGGGTAAAGCGATCAATCAGGCCCGTCAGTACCTGATTCAGCATGGTTGGGTCACTATTGACCATGGGGAGCTGGGGTGGCAGGTTGACGGTCAGGGTCAGGTTGCGGCGGCTGACCTGCTGTTGCCAGAGGGGTATCGCCTCCTGAAACAGTTGGGTTAAGGAAATGGCTGAAAGTGGAGATTTAGGTTGCTTATGGGCCTCGGTTTCCAGTTCTACCGCCCGAAAAATGAGATTAAAGCGATCGATTTGCTGGGTACATTCCCGATCAATCGCCCTCAGGCGCTGGGTGACCGCTTCGCTCAAATCTTTGCGCCTGAGCAATGACCGGGTTAGGGTGCGGATGGTGGTCAGAGGGGTACGAATCTCGTGGGCCATGGCCTTGAGCAATTCCGTATCGCTGCCTGGGGTGGGGCTAGCCTCAACCTTCCAGGCCGCGTTCAGGTCAGCCTCTACCCCGCCGTTCAGGTCAGCGGCGGGGGGAGCCATGGCTGGGTCCCTACCTGGCAAGGTAGGACGACTCGGCAATTCCAGGGCGGCAAACTGCACGGGGCTGGGGGCCGCCACTGGCGCGGTCGACCCCCTGCTCCGGGGTCGGAGTTGCTGCAGAAGCAAGTGACTGTATTGGGTGACCAGCCGGTAATCTGGAGTGACCGGAGGGAACTGCCCTACGGCCTGGTCAATACTGGGCAGCAGAGGAGGCCGACTGCGGGCGATGCGATCGCGCAGTTGGTGCCAGGCTCGCTCTACTATCTCTGGGTCAAAGGAAAACTGAAAGAGGGGCTGGCCCTGATCCGTCTCTCCCAGGACCAGCACCAGACTAAAGTGAGCGGTGAGCAAGAGGCAAAACCGTTCCCGAGCCAGGGGGTCTTCGGCGGCCAGGGGAATCATGGGCAGGTCACAGGCCAGCGCTTGCCCCTGCTTCTGGCCCTGGCCCGGTAATAGCGGCCGGGCTACCGCCAGAATTCGCTCCAGGGGTTCTGGCACCAATAGCCATTGGGAGAGAGGTTGCCCCATCAGACGATCGGGCAAGACCGGGAAGGGGCCGGATAGAACCACTCCTAAGGGGGGAGGGGCTAGCCCTGGCTGGGGATTGGGTCTTGGCATCCGAGGCTGCTCCAGGAGCAACTTAACCAGAGCCGCAATGCCACTGAGCCATTCCTGTTCAGCCTGGTGCCGGGCCTCTGCCAGGGGTAAACCATGTCCCCCGGCCATGCTCTCCTGCGGCGGTGCAGGCCTTGCCCCAACTCCGCTCAGGTCAGCCTGAAAGCCTCCCCCATGGCCTTTCTCAAACTGCGAGGGTTGGTTCAACAGTTGACTCAGGGATAGGTTCGAATGCACCAAAGTTCTACCTGCCTCCAAGGACCCCGCCCCAAGACGTCGGTAAGCGGTGTTACCCAAAAACCCCTTAAAGGAGCCTACGCTTGCGGCTAATACGAGCCTACGTCCTCAGACAGGATTGGGCTATGGGTAGAACCGAACGTTGACTTGGCAATTCCTTACCCAAACCAACTAGAGGGCGAAGCTCCCGCCTCCACTAATTCTTGCTCCTGTCGTCTTGACCAGGTTTGCTGACGCTCCAGGAGAGATGCCAGTCCTTGCTGGATCAGTTGTTCAATCTGGGTTTGTTGCTCATAGGAATAGCAACCTGTCGGCGTGTCCATCGAGCAAGCCATTTCACTCTCGAGGGTGATATAAACTACCGGTAGACGACTCAAAACATAGGCGGTCAGTTTCTGCCGCAGTTCTGGAATCGCCAGATCCCGGCCTTCACTCCCTTCCAGACCGTCACTCAGGGCCTCGTTAATCTTAGCAGCTACGATGGGCAAAGTTAGGTTGACAATGGTTTGAGACATTTGGGCACACTCCACAGGAAATCAGGGATGGGAAGCGGGGCTAAAACCTTCAATTCAAGCCAGGGATCAGCTGAAATAGAGGTTGTAGAGGGAAAAAGAACGCTGCTTGGCCTGCCTGCCTCAACCCTAAGGGCTAAATTTAATCAACCTTGAATCGGAGCTTTGAGGGGATTGGCTAGGGTTGGGTGCTGGATTTTAGGCTGCCGTTTCTGTTATCCTGCCATGGAAAATAGCCCCTATACTAATTTTAATAAAGAAATCGTTTTTCCTGTCCAAGTTGGATGAGTTCGACGAAAAGTGATGGGATTCTCAATGGAATTTAACTATCCTTTTTAGTGTCTATCTCATCACTATTAAGGTGGGTAAGGATGGGAAGTTCGGTGGCGCTAATTCTGTGTGGAGGGATACATCCTGCCGCCTATACGGCGCAGATACTAGCTGCGATCGCGACCGATCAGAGGCTCAGGCATCTACCGGTGGTGACCTGCTCTCCCTCGGGGGCTTTGGCTTGCCTATCGGCTCAGGCCTTACGGCACAGCATCGACCGAGCTCTGCCCACCATGGGGTGGGGCGATCGGGATTACCCGCAGGTCATCATCTGGGCCTATAGTGCCGGATGTGTGGGGGCTGTGGCCTTAGCTAACTACTGGCACCACTCTCGTAATCGGGTTTTGGCGCTGTTCTTGGTAGATGGTTGGGGGGTGCCCTGGCACCACTCAGTGCCCCTGCACCGGCTCAGCCACGATCGTTTTACGGCGATTACCTCTGGTTGGCTAGGCCGAGGGCAGGTTGATTTTGTCGCTACCCCTGGGGTGCCCCACCATCGCCTTTGGCAAGCTCCCCAGATGGTAATGGGGCAGGCATACCCGCATCCTAGGGCAGCGGCAGCATGGCCCCAAGATGTCCCACCGCTGGGATCGCCGATCAGCGCAGCGGATTTTCTCTGTGGTTGGTCCCACTACTATCTGACCACGGTCGGTTGGAAACCCTAAGGAACGTGGTCAAAATCAAAGTACCGACTCCTGGACTTGAATCTGTCCCACCGACCCACTACCTCACCCACTCACGACCTATCACCACCGGGATCTTAATTTTCCCGCTGATCCCTAATGGGCCGCTCCCCCGCTCGTTGCCCTGCTGAGGTGAGGCTAGCAGGGGACGGAGAGGGCGGCTCTCAGGTTGGCCTGGGGTGTGGTTCCGCTGACCTAAAGATTCTCTGGATATCCGGTCAAACACCTAAACCTCTGCTGCTAAGATTAATGGACTGGAATGTTGCTGATTTAACAGCTTGATTGGACGATCTCCTTTCCTTAATCCCCTCGTTGCCGTTACCCTGCTGCCATGACCACCCCTGTTGCCACCCAAAGCGATGTATTGGTACGCCGTGCTTCTGGGGCTTTTGCCCTGATTGATAGTCTCAAGCGTCATGGCGTTAAGCATATTTTTGGTTACCCCGGTGGCGCTATCTTGCCAATTTACGATGAGCTCTATCGGGCTGAGGCCAGCGGCGACATTACCCATATTTTGGTACGCCATGAACAGGGGGCAGCCCATGCCGCCGATGGTTATGCTCGAGCTACGGGCCAGGTAGGGGTCTGCTTTGGTACTTCTGGGCCGGGGGCCACTAACCTGGTCACCGGGATCGCCACGGCCCAGATGGACTCCATTCCCCTGGTGGTGATTACCGGGCAGGTGCCGCGCCACGCCATTGGCAGTGATGCCTTTCAGGAAACCGACATTTTTGGCATCACGCTACCCATTGTCAAGCATTCCTACGTGGCGCGCTCCCCCGAACAAATCGCTGCCATCGTGGCTGAAGCCTTTTATATTGCCCAAACGGGGCGGCCTGGTCCAGTCCTCATTGATATTCCAAAGGATGTGGGTCTGGAAGAGTTTGACTACCTTCCCGTTGAACCGGGGCAGGTCAATCTGCCGGGCTATAAACCCACCATTAAGGGCAATCCCCGCCAGATTAACCATGCCATTCGGCTGCTGCGCCAAAGTGAGCGGCCCCTGCTTTATGTAGGCGGCGGTGCCATTACCGCTGCCGCTCACCCGGAAATCGCCCGTTTGGCGGAGTACTTTCAAATTCCCGTTACCACCACCCTGATGGGCAAGGGTGCCTTTGACGAGCACCATCCCCTGGCCTTGGGGATGTTGGGGATGCATGGTACCGCCTATGCCAACTTTGCCGTCAGCGAGTGTGACCTACTGATTGCCGTCGGCGCTCGCTTTGATGACCGGGTGACGGGTAAGCTGGATGAATTTGCCTCCCGTGCCCAGGTCATTCATATCGATATTGACCCTGCCGAGGTAGGGAAGAATCGGACCCCCCAGGTGCCTATCGTGGGGGATGTTAAGCAGGTGCTCGTCAATTTGCTGAACCGCTTGGAGGAGGAAAACCAACTGCCTCCCCCCAATCAAACCCTGCTCTGGCGGGAGCGTATTAATCGTTGGCGCCGGGATTACCCGCTCACTGTGCCCACCTACAACCATATCCTGGCTCCCCAGGAGGTGATTACTGAGCTGGGGCGGCAGGCTCCCCAGGCCTACTACACCACCGATGTGGGTCAGCATCAAATGTGGGCTGCCCAGTTTCTTAAGAATGGTCCCCGGCAATGGATCTCCAGTGCGGGGCTCGGTACCATGGGCTTTGGCATGCCCGCTGCCATGGGAGTGCAGGTGGCTCTGCCCCACGAGACCGTGATCTGCATCAGCGGTGATGCCAGTTTTCAGATGAATTTGCAGGAGCTCGGTACCCTGGCTCAGTATGGCATTCCGGTCAAAACCGTGATTATCAATAATGGCTGGCAGGGCATGGTGCGCCAGTGGCAACAGGCCTTCCATGGCGAGCGCTACTCCTCCTCCAATATGGAAGTAGGGATGCCTGATTTTGAACTGCTAGCCCAGGCCTACGGGATTAAGGGGATGGTCGTGCGCGATCGTCACCAGTTGACCGATGCCATTGCCGCTATGCTGGCCTACGATGGCCCAGTGCTGATGGATGTACATGTGCGCCGGGATGAAAATTGTTATCCCATGGTGGCTCCGGGCAAAGGTAATCATCAAATGATTGGTCTCCCTGAGGTGCCCCAAGGGGGGCGGTCCGAGAGTAGCCACTGCCTCAGTTGTGGCCATGAAAACCCCGCTCCTAGCAATTTTTGCTGTCAATGCGGAACTAAGCTTTAATTCGCTCAGTTTTACAAGAATGCAGTATCCTAACCACAGTTCTATCCGTGGTGTGGGTGGTTTATGGTTGCTGCGCTCAAGTCTTACGTGCCTCGGCCCCGGCCCGACCGGCTGAACAGTGCTGCGTCCCCTAGGCGGCCCCTGAGGGCGCCCCTGAGTCCCCGATCCGTAGCAGCGCAGCAGCAGGCTTCAATGGGGCAACTCCGTCCTCTGCCAGCCACTACTCCAGCCAGTCCCCTCTTGGGGACCTTAACCCGATTGCAGGTGGTGGCCTCGGTGGTCACCACGGTCTTAGTAGGGTTGTCCTTGGTGAGCTATGGGGCGTCGGTTTTCGTGGATCGGCAGTTGCATGGGGCGACCCGGCAACTGAGCCAACTGCAAAGGAGCGAACAGCAACTCACGACCGCCAATGCTCTCCTAACCAGCCACATTGCCAAACAGGCGGAACAGCCGGATACCGGGCTTCAGCCCCCCAAGCCCGATAGTGTGATTTTCCTGAAACCAGCTCCCGCCCGGCTACCCACCACACCAACGGCGGTTGTCCCTTCGCTAAACTGGTTTAACCCCGGTGGCCCCCTGGGCTATTAGGGCGGAGGGGCTATCGTTTCCCCCAGTTCCCCTGGGGCACATGCCCTGGCTCCATCCCCTGCAGCCAATTTTCCTTCCCTAATGGTTGACCCTTTGTCTATGGCCAGCTCTGCCCCATCAGCCCTGACTCGCCCGCGCCCGCGCCGCCATCCTCAAACCCGGGTGGGGGTGCAAAGGGGGAGCCAGCGCCGTATTGTGCTGGTTTGGGCTCTCCTTGTGGGGGCTCTGGTGGCCCTGGGTGGGCGCTTGGTTTGGTTGCAGTTGGTGCAGGGAGACACGCTCCGGCAGCTGGCCCAGCAGCAGCGGTTGCCCATTGCCCAACCCCAACCCCTACGCTATCCCATTGTGGATCGTCAGGGCAATCTCCTGGCCGTCGATCGCATCGTCTATACCCTCTACGCCCACCCCAAGTTGTTTAACCTGCCGCCCCACCAGGTGGCAGCGGACCTGAGTCCCATCCTTGAGGTATCCGAGGCTGATTTACTGAGCCAATTGGGCCGTCAGCCCTCGGGTATTCGAGTGGCGAATCAATTGACCGCTGAGCTGGCAGAGCAAATCCGCCAACTGCGCCTGAATGGGTTAGAACTGATCCCTCAACAACAGCGGTTTTATCCCCAGCAGGAGCTATTTGCGCCCATTGTAGGGTTTGTGAACTTTGAGGGGAAAGCCCAGGCGGGTCTAGAAATTGCCCAGGAAGAACGTTTGCTATTGCCCAGCCCAGCCCAAGCCGACCCGACCCTAGCCATGGTGCACCTGCAGGGGGCTAAGGCCAGCCTGCATCTAACCTTAGACAGTCGCCTGCAGCGGGTCGCCCAACAGGAGCTTGAGGGCGTGATTAGCCGCCACCGGGCTAAG
>DVEE01000037.1 GCA_015295885.1 Leptolyngbyaceae cyanobacterium M65_K2018_010 | reverse complement strand
TCAAAGCCACCCTCGGAACTGTCGTAGCCGATGTCTAGAATCACCTCACGGACGATGTCTTCGAGATCCACGTAGGTGCTGGTGCGAACCTCGCCGGCAATAATCGCCATGCCGGTTTTGACCAGTGACTCTACGGCTACTCGCGCGTAGGGGTCTTCGCGAAAGATAGCGTCGAGAACGGCGTCGGAGATCTGGTCGGCCATCTTGTCAGGATGACCTTCGGAGACGGACTCGGAAGTAAAAATACTGTATTCGCTCATGGTTGGAGTTAACTCATAATCAGCAAGGCGCAGAATTGCCTGGGTAGTGTCAGAATTCCCAGCAGGAGAAAAACTAACCCGATTTCTGACAAGTCTTTTATTCAGTAAGGTGGCCGGATCAGGCTTAACGTTTCTCTTTGTAACACCTTATCCCGACGGAAGTCACCCTTGGCTAGGCGAGCTTTATCGAAACTAGATATTTGCAGCACCGTCGGGCCTACTTGGGTGGATCTGAGCTCCCCAGGGTACAGCAATCTGCGCCCCAATGCCTACGTCCCGGATCCTGGCCCCCGCAAGATATCGTCTATCAGTGCAGCTATGCCCCAGGCCGGGTCAACACCCAGCATCGTCACTCGCCCCCCCCCTCGCTAACCTCCCCTGGAGGATACGACTCAACCGGCGCAGGTTCGGCTGGTCCCAACTCGCTTGTAGGTCTTGTAAGAGCGCTAAAGTATCTAGCATGGGCTGCTGGATTTGACGGGTTGTTGGGTGACCTCTACTCCATTTCAGACGCTCTCTTTTGTTTTGGCGAAGGTCTTCTCTTAAAAAACCTGATTGTTTCAAAACCCAGATTAGAATTTGGAAGATCCCTTCCTCAAGTAAAATTCGGGTCGTCCTATGCCCTTTTCCCGTGCCAGTGGCATCCTGCTACATCCCACCTCCCTACCCAGCCGATTGGGCATCGGTGATTTAGGTGAGGCGGCCTACCAATTTGTAGACTTTCTAGCCAGTACTCGCCAGCAGCTTTGGCAGGTGCTGCCGTTAGGGCCAACCGGCCATGGAAACTCGCCCTATATGTGCTATTCGGCGATGGCGGGTAACCCACTGTTGATTAGCCTCGAGCAGTTGTGCGATCGCTCCCTTCTGTATCCCGATGAACTGCACGACCTGGAACAGTTGCCCCAGGACACCATTGCCTTTGATCAACTCATTCCGATCAAAATGCGGCTCCTAGAGCGGGCCGCCACCCGCTTCAAGGATGTGGCCAACCTGGACGATCTGGACGCCTTTGAACAGTTTTGCGAAGACACCCACTTTTGGGTCGATGAGTTTGCTTTTTTCATGGCCCTCAAAAATGCCTTTGGCGGCGCTAGCTGGACAGAGTGGGATGAGGCCATTGCCCGGCGCGATCCTGTGGCGGTAGAAGAATGGCGAGAGAAATTGGCCAGCGATATTTTTTGCCACAAGTTTTTGCAGTTTGAGTTCTATCAACAGTGGACGGCCCTCAAACACTACGCCCACGATCGCCAGATTCAGATTATTGGTGATATTCCCATTTACGTAGCCCACGACAGCGTCGATGTTTGGGCTTTCCCGGAATACTTTATGATCGACCCGGAGACCCTAGCTCCCGCTGAAATGGCGGGTGTGCCCCCCGACTACTTCAGTGAGACGGGGCAACTCTGGGGCAACCCCACCTACAACTGGGAGCAGCTTCAGGCTCAGGATTTTGACTGGTGGATTCAGCGCCTCAAGGCTCTGCTCACTTATGTAGATCTGATTCGGGTGGATCATTTTCGGGGGCTGCAGGCCTACTGGTCGGTGCCCGCCGGCGAAACCACCGCCGTCAATGGCCAATGGCTTGAAGCCCCAGGAGCGGAGCTGTTTGACATCGTGCGGCAAAAGCTGGGAACCCTGCCCATTTTGGCAGAAGACCTAGGATTCATCACGCCAGAGGTGGAAGCCCTACGCGATCAGTTTGAGTTTCCGGGCATGAAGATCCTCCATTTCGCCTTTGGGTCGGACAGTACCAACCCTTACCTGCCGACCAACTTTGTCCACAATAGTGTGGTCTACACGGGTACCCACGACAATGACACCACCGTCGGTTGGTTTGAAAAGCTCTCGGACTATGAAAAGGATCGGTTGTTGCTCTACGTGGGGTGCTTCTGCCCCGAAGGCATTCATTGGACAATGATTCGCTTGGCGCTCATGTCCGTTGCCAATCAGGCCGTCATTCCCCTGCAAGATGTGTTGGGTTACGGCAGCGACTGCCGTATGAATAGTCCTGGTCAGGCGGATGGCAACTGGGCCTGGCGCTACTCCGCTGAGGCGCTTACCAATGAAGTGAGCGATCGCCTGCTAGCTCTGACGGAACTGTCGAACCGAGCGTCGAGTTGGGATGGCACCCTGCCCCCGGCTAAGGATGATGAGGCGTAACACCCTAGGGTTAGCTTCAGGGTGCCGGTTCAATCTGTTGAATCCAGTGGGTACGAAGTCCCCAGCTTGCTCGACGCTTAACCCAGTGGTGGCCTGAATTTTTACCAGTAATCCCACCGTTAACTTCTACTCTCCACCCAATCCAGGACCCGATTCCAAGCCCACCAGGGGTCGTCATCCTGGGCCAGACGCTGGCCGATGGGACTACTGTAGTACCCCACATGGCCGCCGTAGTCGGTTAATACCAGGTCCAGATTGGGGTTATGGGCACAAATCGCCTGCAAGTCTGGAATAATGGCTGGATCAAACAGCGGATCGTCGGCGGCGTAGAGAATTAGGGTGGGTATCTCCAGGGCTTCCATAAAGGGTAGGGGGCTGCTGGCGGCGTAGTAGGCTTCGACGGTATCAAAGCCCAGACGGGGAATGACGAACTCGTGGTCAAAGGCCCAAATGCTGTTAGCCCGGGCGATCGCCGCTGGGTCAATGTGGTTAGGATGGGCTTGGTGCAGCCGCTGGGCCAGGCGATTGAGTTCTCTGGCAATCGACTGTTCCAGGTAGCGCCCCAGGGGATCCCGCATCAGGTACCGAAGAGAACGGTTGGCGTCGAGGCAAGGGCATACTACCGCGACGCCGCCAATATCCGAGCGGGCCAGGGGGCGACCAAGGGTCAACTGCATCGCCGCCTTACCGGCCCACAGCGCCAACTGACCACTGAGGGAGTACCCCATGAACCAGTAGGGGGGCGGGCAGCCCAGGGCTTTGGCGGCGGCCGCCAGGGCAATATAATCCTCCCCTTCGTAGAGACCGTCGGAGGTTAGGGTTGGCGATAGCTCAGCGGTTTTACCGTGGGCTCGCCAGTCAAACAGCACCACTCCATAGCCGCGCCGGTAGGCTTTACGTCCCAGGATTTTCAGCAACCACTGGTTTTCTAAACTGCCGGTAATGCCGTAGGTGGCAATGATAGTGCCCTTAGCCGAGGGGGGCGTGGCCCACTGACCAAACAGGGGTACACCACCGTGGCCCGCAAAAATGTGATCCTGATAGAGGACCGGGGGCAGATTAACGGTTTGCTCCCAGGTGCGATGGGCCACCAGGGCCGTATAGAGGGTCATGGACAACCCATTTTTGAGCCACCAAGGGGAGGTGAAGGGAGGCATTGGCCGTAGGGGAGTGAGGTATCAGGAACAAGCCAGGCTGGGCTCTCCCTACTTACCACCATAGAGGGCGCTGGTGCTCAGGGCCAATCCTGTTATAGGTAGGAGCACCAATCGCTCCAGCCGCCGACGTAGAGCTTGCCCATGGGCTTACCCGCCACCGCCTGGGAGAGCAGGTTGACACAGGCGGTCACCCCGGAGCCGCAGTAGACGATCACCTCATTCCGGCTGCCGTCCTTGCACAGGGGATCGAAGCGGTCGCGTTGCTCGGCGGGCGACTTCCAGGCGCCGATCACGATCCGCATGCCCTCGCGGTCGGACTCGTCGCGCACGTCCGCTTGCCAAAAGTAATTGACCGCACCGGGGATGCTGCCGGCCACGGGGTCAATGGGCTCGACCTCGCCCCGGTAACGTTCCGGCGATCGCGAGTCGATCAGCCGTACCCCCGGTTCATCCTTGCGACGGCGCAGGGTGTCTATGTCCACAATCCAATTGGGCTGGGGCTGGGGCACGAAGTGACCGGTTTCCACCCTAGGTAATTCTAGACTGACCGGATAACCACCCTGGTGCCAGGCGCTCCAACCCCCATCTAACACCGCCACCGCCCCGTGTCCCAGGTACTTGAGTAACCACCACAGCCGCGAAGCAAAGGCAAAGCGAGAGTCGTCGTAGGCAACAACAGGAGTCGGGCCCAGGGGCGTTTGGGAGGAGACGCCCATAGTTTCCAGAACCTGCCGAAAGGTTGGCCAGTCTGGCAGAGGGTGGCGACCCCCGTGGCGGCCCACCGGACTGGACAGATCCCGGTTCAAATCTAAATACCAGGCCCCCGGAATATGACCCGCCTGGTATTGCTGTCGACCTAAGTCAGCCTCGGCCAGGGAAAAGCGACAGTCCACAATGACCAGGTTAGGCTGGTTGAGGTGGGCGGCGAGCCAAGCAGGGGTAACGACATTAGGGAGGGGTTGCATAGATCGGCTAAACTCGACCGCCGGGGCAAACCGTAGACCACTGGTCTAAATTGGCCCGGGATTGAATCAGCCCGGAGATCTCTCCCCGGTAGGCGATCAGACGGGCCCGGTCGGGAGAATTAGGGGGTACCAAGACCACCATGCGATCCACCGTGGCGGCGGCGCAGGCCCAATCGTTGGCTTCTACGGCCTTGGCCAGGGTGCTCTCCAGCCGGGTTAGTTCCGCCTGTTTGGCGGCTTCGGCCCGCTGCTGGGCAATGTAAGTTTCCATATTGCGAATGGCGGCCCTGGCGTAGCGATCGCCCGGTCTAGCGGCCAGGGCCCGGCGAAAGTTGATCAGGGCCGTGTGGTAGTCACCCTGCTCCGCGGCGGCGTAACCCACCAGCATGGCCTGGGTGTAACGCTGGGCAGCATTCTGCTTGAGAGATTCTGCCCCTAGGACTGAGGCGGGCTCCACAGACTTGGCTAGGCCATCATTTGGCCAACCCCCTAACCCGAGGATTAGGCTGGCTCCTCCCAGAGCTAGCCCAGCTATCACCCCTTGCAGTCTGACCATGGCGACATCCCCTTTCAGCAACTCCCTTCCGTTTTGGAGCCGTACCCCCAGGGTACGACCGTCTAGGGTAGCGAATATTTGACCCGGTGCAGCAACGGTTTTTGGGGTCGTATTCGCTTCCCAGGGGCATGCTGATCAGGTCCTGTGAGTCCCCTTACCCTGCCCAGCCATGGCCTCCCACCCTTCGGAACCCCAACATTCTTTAATTCAGCAGGTGAATCATTGTCTGCAGACCCGCGCCATCACCCAGGCTCAGTATCAAGCGCTGTCGGCCCTGATCTTAGCCGATGGCCAGGTCGATGAGGCCGAACGGCAGCAGTTGAACAGTCTGTTTGAGGCTATCCAGCGGGGAGAGGTGGCCGTGGTGGATTAGCGATCGCGCCAGTCTGTCCTAGCTCTAACCCCCTCCCCCTTGAGCGCTATCCATTCACCCGGCCCGTCAACGGCGAGCTGGCACTGGCGGTCTCGCGCACTGGAATGCGACCGGCCTGGTAGGCTAATCGGCCCGCAAGGGTGGCCATGCCCATGGCCCGACCCATGGCTACGGGGTGGGTGGCCTGGGCGATCGCCGTGTTAATCAACAGCGCATCGGCTCCCATTTCCATGGCGGCGGCGGCTTCGCTGGGGGTGCCAATGCCGGCATCCACGACCACAGGGACGCTGGCATTCTCGATGATGATCTGAATGTTGGCGCTGTTGCGGATCCCCTGACCCGAACCAATGGGTGACCCCAGGGGCATGACCGTAGCACAGCCCACCTCTTCCAGGCGCTTGGCTAGCAGCGGGTCGGCGTTGATGTAGGGCAGCACCGCAAACCCCTCCTTCACCAGTTGCTCCGCCGCCGCTAGGGTGCCGATCGGGTCGGGCAACAGGTACTTGGCATCGGGAATCACCTCGAGCTTGACGAAGTTGTTGTCCTCTTGACCCAGCAGTTTGGCCATTTCTCGGCCTAGGCGCGCCACCCGAATGGCCTCCTCGGCGGTTTGGCAACCGGCGGTGTTGGGGAGCATCCAGATGCGCGACCAATCCAGGGCCTCGGCCAACCCTTCGTGGCCGGGGGCATTGGTTTGCACCCGCCGTACCGCCACCGTGACAATTTCGCAGCCGCTGGCGGCAATGCTCTGGCGCATGGTGTCAAAGTCGCTGTATTTGCCGGTGCCCGTCATCAGGCGTGACTTAAAAGCACGACCGGCGATGGTCAGAGGCGAATCTTCGGGAATGACCGCGATCGCCGCATCGGACAGGGAATCTGGGGCAGGGGTCAGTACAGTCATAGTAGGGGGCGATAGGAGTGGAGGAATGGTAACCGTCGGCCCTGGGCTAGAACGGTGGAAACGCTCCCAGGAGAAGGGAGCCAGCCGGGAGGGGGAGTGTCCCTGCAGTGCCTGACCAATCAGGTGGGCGGTCATGGGAGCCAGCAAAATGCCGTTGCGGTAGTGGCCCGTGGCCAGGGTCAGGTTGGCCGCCGGGCCAGGACCCAGAATAGGCCATTCATCGGGGGTGGCGGGTCGATACCCCCACCAGGTTTGCTCCAGGGTAAAGTCAGCTAAACAGGGTAGGAGCGCGATCGCTGAGTGGAGTAACCGATTCACCCCCGCCGCCGTATTGCCAGGGGTAAAGCCCACCGCCTGGCTGGTGGCTCCTAGAATAATGCGGCCATCCTGGCGGGGCACGACGTAAATTTCTTCTCCAAACAGCACCCGTTGCAGGGGTTGCGTCGTCCCATAACCAGTGGGCACGCGCAGACTGGCCATTTCCCCCTTTTTAGGAAACACGGGCACCGGCAGCAGCTCGTGGCTCCAGGCCCCGGCTGCTAGCACGATTTGGTCAGCCTGAAAGGTTCCGGCCTGGGTGGTGCAGACCTGCACAATACGTCCTCCTTGCTGGCGCAGGGCTGTGGCTCCCACCCCCTCCTGGAGACTCACACCCGCATCTAAAACGGCGCTGCGTAGAGCTTTCACTAAGGCCTGGTTATCCACCTGGCCATCTTCGGCATACCAGTAGCCTCCCTGCACCGCTGGTCCCAGACCTGGCTGGTAATGGCCCATCGTGGCCGCATCCAACCAGCGTCCCGAGCCGGAAGCTTGGCCATTCCTGGGCACTTGGGTATAGGGGGCCAGAATGCCACAGGGCCAATACCCCACGCTCTGGCCGGTGAGGGACTCGAGTTTGGCCACCCAGTCAGGGTAGCGATCCAGGCTGGCCAAACCCAGATCCAGCAGGGGGCCAGGAGGAATGCCCTCCGCCCTAGGGGCCAGCATACCCGCCGCGGCGTGGCTGGCTGCCTGGTTAAAATCTTTGCTGAGCAGGGTAACGCTGGCTCCGGCCTGGCGCAATTCCAGGGCGATCGCCAGACCGATCAGGCCCCCGCCCACAATTAAGACATCACTTCCTGGCTGTACCATGCCGATGACCGCTTGCCTACTATTCTCCTGAGCGCCTGGCTCAGGCCATCCCTGTGTCATTCTAGGCTAACGGCGTGAACTCCTTCACCCCAGGGATCTTAACCAAAACCGCTGAATCGCCCTGGGGAGCTTGGTCCGGTGCGCCAGCCTTGCCTTAACCCTGGACTAGAGCAGCTCCCGTATCCGCTCCGGTAAATGCCTGGCCGGGGTTTCTCGCCCAAGCCAGCCCCCAATTGCCAGCCCCCAATTGCCAGCCCCCAATTGTCAGTGCGCCCCAGTCTGCCAGGGGATGAGCTTCACTGGCGGGCGAGGGATGGGACTGGAGATGGAGTCGGCCTTGATGGGGCTGATCTTCCCAAGTCCTACAGCGAACTGGAATCTAAACTGGCGGCTTCCTCGGGGGACTGGGGCAGGTGTAAACCGCACTCTTGCTTCAATCCCTTGAACCGGGTATCGCGTTCGTTGGTATCGGCGGCGGTAATCGGCCGACTAGAGTGCCAGTCTCCCACGGTCACATACCCTTTATCGAAGAGGGGATGGTAAGGCAAATCATGCTCCACCAGGTACTGGTAGACCTGTTTAGAGGTCCACTTGAGGATGGGCATGAGCTTATATCGACCATCCTGAATGCCCACCCGATCCAGCGATCGCCGATGGTCGGTTTGGTCAGCCCGCAGCCCAGTCAACCAGGCGGTGGCCCCGAGTTCTCTCAACGCTCGTTGCATCGGTTCTACCTTGCGGATCTGATCGTAGCGATTCAGGGCTTCTACATCCGGTTGTTCCCACAGACGACCGTAGATAGCTTCCATGCGAGCCGGGCTCAGGGGCGACTGGTAAACCTTTAGATTCAAATCTAGGCGGGCGGTCAAGTCTTCGGCAAAGCGGTAGGTCTCTACGGGCAGGTAGCCCGTATCGACCCAAATGACCGGCACCTTGGGCACCACCTGGGTCACCAGGTGCAGCATCACCGCCGACTGGATGCCAAAGCTGGTGCTGAGCACTAAGCCCTCTCCAAAGGTGGCGT
>DVEE01000056.1 GCA_015295885.1 Leptolyngbyaceae cyanobacterium M65_K2018_010 | reverse complement strand
CATGGGCAATACCCCAAAGGCTTCACGCCCTTCCACCGGGTTCCAGGTACTGGTCCATAAAAAGCCCAGCCCAAATTCTCGAATGGCGGGCCAAGCCTGAATCAAAATCAGCAGACCAATGGCTACCAGCAGCAGCAGAATAAACAAAGCGAACATTAAGGCCGCACCTTCAAAGGTACGATCTAAGCCTCGTTCAGTAGCCGAACGGCTGCGGGAACTGGGAGGGGAAGGGGGATTAGTAGCAGTCACAGCGACCTTACCTACATTATGGGTTGACACCAATAGTAGCCGGGAAGGCTGTCACCCTCCCGGCAAATCTAAAACCGCCTAACGGACGGTAATAGTGAAATCGGGGCTGATGCCATCGGCGGCGGCGGCAATTCGCTCCCGCACATTCTTAGGCAGCGGAATGTAGCCCAAGGACCCTGCTACTTCTTGCCCCTGATTAATGGCATAATCCACCATCACCTCAACACCCTTAGCCTTCTTCGGGTCAGGGTAATCCTTGTAAACCATAATCCAGGAGTAGGTCACGAAGGGGTAGGATTCGGGACCATCGGCATCCACAATAAAGGCTCGCAGGTTATCAGGCAGTTCTACTTGGGCCAAGGTAGCCGCCGCCTTCTCATCGTCCACCTTAATAAAGTTACCCGCCTTATTTTGGATGGTGGCAAAGGGAAGGTTATTCTGCACCGCATAGCCGTACTCGATGTAGCCCATGGAGCCGTCGGTTTGCTGAATCTGGGCGGTTACCCCCTCGTTGCCCTTGGCCCCCACAAAGTTACCGGTCTTGGGCCATTCCACGCTCTTGCCTTCACCGATTTCCTTCTCAAATTCGGGAGAGATGGCGGCCATATTCTTAGTAAACACAGCCGTGGTGCCGCTTCCGTCGGACCGATGCACAAAGGTGATGGTCTTATCGGGTAGGGTGACACCGGGATTATCGGCGGCAATGATGGGGTCGTTCCATTTGGTGATTTTACCCGTCGCAATGCCAGAGTAGGCCTCACGACTGAGCTTCAATTCATCAACACCGGGCAGGTTGTAAGCAAACACGATGCTACCAGCGGTCACCGGCAGCAAAATAACGCCTCGCGCGACCTTGTCGATTTCTTCGTCTTTCATGGCCGTGTCGCTGGCCCCAAAGTCCACGGTTTCAGCCATGAATTGCTCAACCCCAGCCCCACTCCCAACGGACTGGTAATTGACTTGCAGCTCAGGTACTTCCTTATTGAGGGTGATGAACCAGTTTTGAAACAGTGGAGCGGGGAAGGATGCGCCGGCACCGGTCAAGGCCACGTTACCCCCCAGGGCAATGGCCTCCCCTGAGGAAGCCGCACCGTCGGTAGCCGATCCACTGGTGGTGGTAGTCGTGCCACCGCCACAGGCCGCAACCCCAGCCAACAACAGAACGGAGGCGGCTAAGGGAAGACCAAAACGATAATTAGACAATTTGTGAAGCATAGTCTTGCAACCAATTTACTAGAAAGGATTTGGGTTTCCGCACCTACTGGGAATGACAAGATCCCTCAGGTCAGTGAGTCTAAAAGCTGCGGGGGCATGATCTTTCCCAGCAGGCAGCTAGTCAGGTTAAACAATAGAGAACATCACTTACCCGTTGAACGTTATCGCATTGCCCATGAATTCAAGTGATAGATATATCACACAAACCTACCAGCTGGAATAACCTTAAATTAGGTCTAGTCCAGGCCGTTCAGGACAGAGTTCTAGTTCTTTGTAACCCTCAAAGGTAAAGAACAGATTATCGAGAACTCATCGTCCCAAATCGCGATCGAAAGGTTAAGAGAGATTTAATTTTTGATTAAAATTGGTTTAGCTTTTGTTCGCCAACTGATCAGATTGGGAATGGTCGTTGAGCGCAAAAAATATTTCGGGTATTTGGGCGATAGGGTCGGGTCGCCTGGCTAGGCATTAACCTGCTAATAACCTTCGGCCAGCGGCACTGGTCTATCCTAGAGATAGGAGCGAATACATTGAGGCTAGGGCAATGCGGCTCTTTGCCATCGGGGATATTCATGGTTGTGCAACGGCCTTAGACACTATTTTGGCGGCTATTTCCCTGCGCACTGGCGATCGCATTGTGGGCCTGGGGGATTACATCAACAAAGGGCCTGAGAGTAAAGCCGTGATAGACCGGTTGATTCAGTTGTTTGACCACGGGGTTTTAGTTCCCCTGCTGGGTAACCATGAACTCAAACTGCTAGCCGCAGCCAAGCAAGGGCAAACCCAAACTCCTGCGGATGTCCTGGTCGATCAACAGACCTTGGCTTCCTACGCTGAACCCACCCAAACCGGCAGTTTAGCCTGCATCCCAGAAGGTCACTGGCGGTTTGTGCAAGACCACTGTCTAAACTGGCTTGCCACGGAGAACCATATCTTTGTTCACGCCAACTTAAAGGCCGACCAACCCCTCACCGCCCAACCTGATACCGCCCTGTTTTGGGAAAAGTTTGACCAGCCCCAACCCCACCAATCAGGCAAAATTATGGTGTGTGGTCACACTCCCCAGCGCAACGGTCAACCCGTTAACCTGGGCCATGCCATCTGTTTGGATACCGCTGCCTGTGAAGGGCATTGGTTAACGTGCCTGGAGGTTTATAGTGGCGGCATTTGGCAAGCTAACCAACACAGGGACTTGAAGCAGTCCAATATCCGAGACTTTTACCGTAAGACCGCCAGTGCCCCTAGCGCTGTCACGGAAGCATCTTCCCAATCTGGGGCGGAAGCAGGGGGCGGCGCCGCTACTGAGGAGTTGGTTTTAGTTTAAGGGATTGGGTGGCTGTCAGGTGATCTCCGTCTAGCCTGGCAACCCCCGGACCGACTCTGGGATCGTGATATGATCAAGAGCTTTTTGTGCCGATTCGCTGAAAGGAGTACCGGGGGCATGAATTCACTGGGACGACATATTTTGGTGGAGTTCTTTGGGTGTTCGGCGGAGATCTTGAACGATGTGCCACTGATTGAGTCGAGTATGGTGGGGGCCGCCAAGGATGCGGGGGCGACAGTGATTAGCTCGGTCTTCCACCACTTTTCGCCCTTTGGGGTGTCGGGGGTCGTCGTTATTCAAGAAAGTCACCTGGCCATCCATACCTGGCCCGAGTATCGCTATGCCGCTGTAGATCTGTTCACCTGCGGCCATACGGTGAATCCCTGGATTTCCTTCGATAAGCTGAAGGCGGCCTTTCAGGCCGATTATGGCTCGGCCCTGGAAATGAACCGGGGTCAGTTGGAACTGTTGGAGCGGATTGATGTTGATCTGGGCGAGTTAAGGGACGAAGCCACCCAGAAGCTAGTGACCCCCAAGCAAAGCCGCAGCGTTTGGTTTACCGACAAAAACGAGAACATTGCTCTGTCAATTCGGCACAGGGGCGATCGCGTTTTTTACGAAAAATCGCCCTACCAAACCGTCGAAATTTTTGACACCTTTGCCTACGGCAAAATGCTCACCATCGACAGCATGGTGATGTGCAGCGAAAAGGACGAAAACGCTTACCACGAAATGATCATCCACGTCCCCATGCTGCTCAACCCCACCTTCAAGGAGGTGCTGGTAATCGGCGGTGGAGACGGCGGCAGCGTGCGGGAAATTCTCCGCCATCCCCAGGTGGATCGGGTGACCATGGTAGAAATTGATGAAGCGGTGGTGCGGGCCTCAAAGGAATACTTACCTTCCCTATCCGGTGCCCTAGATGACCCCAAGCTGGACCTGCGGATTGAGGATGGAATTGCCTTCGTAGCTAAGGCCCCAGAGGCCAGCTACGACCTGATTGTGATCGACTCTTCGGACCCGGTAGGGCCCTCCGAGGGGTTGTTCAGCACGGAGTTTTATCAGCAAGTCTATCGCTGCCTCAAACCCGGTGGTGCCATCACCGCCCAGAGTGAATCGCCCCGGTTTAACCAAGCCGCCTTTGTCGATATTCACCATTGTTTGCAGGGCATCTTTGGCCAGGACAACGTGTTCTGCTACCTGGCCTATATCCCCACCTATCCCACCGGTATGTGGAGCTTTAACTACGCCACTAAAGGGGCCGCCCACCCTCTACAGGGGTTAGACGCCCAGCGTTCAGAGGTCTTTGCCAGCCAGCACGGGCTACAGTACTACAACGTTGGTATTCACCAGGCGGCCTTTGCCCTGCCCACCTTTGTGCAGACTATGCTGAAGGAGTAGGGGCAACCCGCCGGGTTAGGTCTGCCCTGGTCAGTTGGGGTAGGATCAGCATACCGCCAACCGATCGTCTGGCCAGGGCCGTTTGGCAGGGGCCAGAGGTCGGCCCTAGGGGTATGCCAATCAGGGATCTCAGGGGTTTCGACGACCATGCTTGTCCATAGCTTTGACCCCAGTGGGGTTGGCCTCAACAACGGCAATATTTTCGGTTTGCCCTGCACCTACGACACCGCCCATATCATTCTGTTTGGCCTGCCCTGGGAAGTGACGGTGTCTTACCATACGGGCACAGCCCAGGGCCCCAGGCGGGTGCTAGACGCCTCTCCCCAACTCGACTTGTACGATCTAGACAATCCCCAGGGTTGGCGGCAGGGTATTTTTATGCCGCCGATTCCCCAGCCTTTGATGACCTTGAACCAACAGATGCGAGAGTCGGCCCAACGGGTGATTCAGGCTACAGAAGAAGGCATTTTAATCGCCAGTCAACCGCTTTTGCAGGACGACCTTGACCAGGTTAATCATGCCTGCGAGCAGATGACTGGGTGGCTCTATGCCCAGGCTGGCAAAGTGCTGGACCAGGGCAAGCGGGTGGGGGTCATTGGTGGCGACCACAGCGTTCCCCTGGGGTATTTACAGGCCCTGGCCGAGCGCCATCCAGAATTTGGCATTCTCCACATCGATGCCCATGCTGACCTCAGGTTGGCCTACCAGGGTTTTCGCTATTCCCACGCGTCAATTATGCACAATGCCCTTGGCCTGCCCCAAATCACCAGGTTGGTACAGGTGGGTATCCGTGACCTTTGCCACCAGGAAGTAGAGGTGATTGACCATGCGGGGGGACGCATCATCACCCACTATGATGCCGTGCTGAAGGAAAATCGCTATCGAGGCATGACCTGGCTGCGGCAGTGTGAGGCGATCGTCGCTGAACTGCCCGAAAAAGTTTACGTTAGCTTTGATGTGGATGGCCTCGACCCCAAGCTTTGTCCTCATACCGGCACCCC
This sequence comes from Leptolyngbyaceae cyanobacterium M65_K2018_010, assembly GCA_015295885.1. Lineage (GTDB taxonomy): Bacteria > Cyanobacteriota > Cyanobacteriia > Phormidesmidales > Phormidesmidaceae > Nodosilinea. The sequence continues at coordinate 3,362 of DVEE01000056.1, read as the reverse complement.
AGTCCCCGGTGGCCTGGAACTGGAAGAAGTATTTTGCCTGCTGCGTCAAGTGGTTCGCAGTGGTCGGCAAATTATTGGCTTTGACCTTTCTGAGGTAGGCAACGGTGAGTGGGACGGCAATGTGGGGGCCAGGGCTGTGTATAAGCTGTGTTGCTTGATGGGACTATAACCGCCTACAGCTTGCGTCCCTAGGGCATGGCTTAGTTTCTGGCCGCATGCCCCCACTGCCCCCGCAGACCTGGGGTGGTAGAAAAAGTTCAGCAAGAAACTCCAAAGAAAATTACGATTAGCCCCTAATAAAAGGGTATTGAAAAATACAGCCAAAACCATGAACTCGTGAGACAAGAAAAATGGTTCTGGTATAGTTACGAGCTGTGATTGACGGGTTAAAACTGCTGAACAATAAAGTTGAAGTTGGCTTTCAGCTTTCAGCCTGTCATACCGGCTCCAGACAGAGATGGCTGGCAAGTAGACTTGTAGATTCACTATGTTTTGCAAGTGGTCTTGGCCGAGCCTTGCGGGAGTCCTGAAAATTAGACCCATACTGGGGTTTGGGTTCTATCGCGGTTCAACAGTGACTCTACGGATTGGGGGGATACGGTGGTGCTTTGTGGCTCGACACTTGAGCATAGATGTAGAGTTATTCAGGTTTTGTCGATAGCATTCAACCCTTTGATTCCAGAGGGTTTTCTTGTCTGCCATAGCTGAGAGAATTTGGAAGCAATGTCGGGTCCGTTCAATCAAAAGGTGGCTCAGTAGGCGCATTAGTAGCACGGCAGGGGCGAAAAGCTTTATGAATCGTCCGGTCGCCAGGTGAATTTTTAACTATGACGGTAGTTTGCAATTTGGGAGCAAAGACTTGTTAAATTTCCTGAATGATTTGCTGTGGGGTAAGGTGCTTATCTTCGCCCTGATCGCCGTGGGGTTGGTGTTCACCCTCGCGTCCCGATTTGTTCAGTTCCGCTACTTCTTGCGGATGTTTGCCATCCTAGGCCAGGTCACCCACCGAGAAGAGGGCCATTTAAGTTCTTTCCAAGCCCTAGTGCTCAGCGTGGCAGGTCGGGTCGGGGCTGGCAATATCGCGGGGGTGGCCGTGGCAATTACCCTAGGTGGGCCAGGAGCGGTCTTTTGGATGTGGGTGATTGGGCTGGTGGGTATGTCGACCAGCTTTTTTGAATGCACCCTGGCCCAGGTGTATAAGGTTGCTGAGCCCGATGGCACCTTTCGCGGCGGCCCTGCCTACTACATCGATCGCGGGCTGGGAAATCGGGCTCTGGCCCTGGTGTTTTCGGCCCTTCTGCTGATCACCTTCGGGTTTGGGTTCAATGCCCTGCAGAGTTACACCGTGGCAACCTCGGTGCAAGATACTTTTGGGATTCCCACCTCAGTAACAGGGGTGGTGCTGCTGGTGGTGCTCGGCCTGATCATTTTTGGCGGTGTTAAGCGCATTGCTGAGGTGAGCGAATTTATCGTGCCGATCATGGCAGTGGGCTATTTCGCCATGGCCCTGTTTGTTATCCTCACCAATTTGGATCGAGTGCCGCAGGTGTTGGGGTTAATTTTTAGTAGTGCCTTTGGGCTCAATGCGGCCCTGGCCGGAGGGTTTGGTGCGGCATTGATGTTTGGGGTTAAGCGAGGGCTCTTTTCTAACGAAGCGGGTCTTGGCAGTGCCCCCAATGTGGCGGCGGTGGCCTACGTACCCCATCCGGTCAATCAGGGGATTGTGCAGGCTTTTAGTGTCTTTATTGACACGATTATCCTCTGCTCTTGCACGGCGGCATTGATTTTGCTCTCTCCGGTCTATGCCCCTGGGAGCGATCTGGGCGGGGTTACCCTCACTCAGGCGGCCATGGCAGACCATGTGGGCGAGTGGGGGCGGGTTTTTGTCACCATTGCCCTGCTGATGTTTGCCTTCACGTCGATTCTTTACAACTACTACCTAGGGGAAAACAGCCTCAATTTCTTTAGTGAGGGCGATCGCTGGTTATTTTTGATCTTTCGGGTTATGACCCTAGCCCTGGTGGTTTGGGGGGCCGCCCAGGACCTGAGTACCGTTTTTGGCTTTGCTGATGTGACGATGGGCCTCTTGGCTCTGGTCAACCTATTTGCGGTGGTGATGCTATTTAAGGTCGGGCTAGTTGTAATGCGCAACTACGACCAGCAGCTCAAGGCCGGTGTGGCGACACCTGTTTTTGACCCGAGCGAGTTTCCTGGGGTTGAAATCGACGGCGTGGCCTGGCCCAGTTTGTCTCCAGTGCAGACCTTTGCCCCAGCCTTGGTGGAGGAAGACCTGCCGCCTGGACGTATGGACTATTGAAGGGCGGTTCCCATGGAAGCGGCCCAATGGAAGCGGCCAAAGGGGGCCTACCAGGTGCTGGGGGTGGTGCCCCACTCAGCCACCGCTAGGGGAGCAGCGGCGATGGGCATGGATCGGGGAATGTCCTGGGTCACCTGGGCGTAAATAATTTGGTTGGGCTGAATCACCACCACCTGGGGAGAGGTACCAACCACCGTAGTCGCTCCCAGGAAGGCTCCTCCCAACAAACCAACGCCACTAAATCCGGTCAGTAGGGTGAGGGCCAGGGCCCCAATGCCGGTGCCTAGAGCCAGACGGCTGCCACTAACCTGGGGGCTGCCGACTAGGTACTCCGAGGTGCTGGCAAAGGGAACTCGTTGCCCGGTAGGCACAATCAACATTTGGCTGACCCACTGCTGGTTTTGGGCATGGTTGTCAAACTGACCGATGAGTTGGCTACCGGCTGGAGCTAAAACCCCATTGGTAATGGGATCTCGGATTTCCGTTTCGAGGATGAGCACTTCATTCAGCCGGGTATTGGGATCTAGGGTGAGGGGCTGGCTGCCGGTGTAGCGAAGTTCTAACACCGTCCCTGAGGCGATCAAAATATCTGGGGAAAGGTTGCGATCGCCACTGGCTGGGGGTGGGCTCGCCTCAACGGCCTTGCTAGCCCCAGGTAGGGGTTGGCCAAAGGCAATCGATGCCTCGGCAGCCATGAGTACGGGTTCTGGCTCAATGGCAAAGGTGGGCGGAACAACGGTGCCCGTAGAGGTGGTGGTGGGTAGGCTGGGAACTGCCAGTCGGCTGTCTGGAGCAGGGGTCGGTTCAACCGCGATAAAGGGCGGTGCTACGGGGGTTGAGGGGGCCGTCGCGTTGGCCGGTGGTGGCTGGGCAATGGGGGCTGCCCCGATCACCCTAGGACTTGGGGATGGCGGAGTTGACGCCCCAAAGCCCCCCGGCGGAGCCGTAGCAATCGCAGGGGCAGGGGTTTCGGTTTCGGCTACGGCCTGGCTGGGGGTAGGTTGGGGACGGGGCGGCGATACGGCGATCGCGTCCCTGGGGTTCA
>DVEE01000371.1 GCA_015295885.1 Leptolyngbyaceae cyanobacterium M65_K2018_010 | reverse complement strand
TGGGGGCAGCCCCGCAGCGATCAGCCAGATACTGTTCGCCTGAAGGATGCCAGTGCCCTGCTGGCGGATGTGCCGACGGATCTCCAACCCTACGTCCAAGATTGGCTAGCCTTGGGCCTTTTGGATAAGACCGCCGAAGCTACGGGCCCAACCCTGACCAGCATTCCCTTTAAGCCTAACCAGACCATTACCCGTGGGGAGTACGCCCAGTGGCTGTTGACCGCCAATAACCTATTCTTTACCGACCAAGCGGCTAAGCGCATTCGCCCTGGTGCGGCCAGCAGTACCCCAGCTTTTCAGGATGTCCCCCCCAGCCATCCCTATTACGGGGCGATCCAGGGACTGGCTGAAGCGGGCATTATCCCCAGCGCCCTGACCGGAAATTCTACGGCGGTCACCTTTCGACCTAACGATCCCCTCACCCGGGAAACCCTCATCCTCTGGAAAGTGCCCCTGGATAGTCGCACGGCCCTACCGGCGGCTACCCTAGAGGCGGTCAAAGCCACCTGGGCCTTCCAGGATGCCGCTGAAATTGAGCCCTTAGCCCTGCGGGCGGTGCTGGCCGATCGCCAAAGCGGTGATTTTTCCAATATTCTTCGAGCCTTTGGCTATACCACTCTGTTTCAACCCAAAAAGGCGGTGACCCAGGCTGAGGCGGCGGCGGCACTCTGGCGCTTTGGTAGCCAAACCGAAGGCGTCACCGCCCGGGATGTCCTCAATCGCTAGGGGCGACGCAGGGGAGGATGACCTGGGGGGGCCGGAGTCACGGCTGGCTAGGGCTGATCCTCGGCTTAGGGGCTGGAGGCTCCGACCGGCAGGCGACTCAGGTGAGTTTGGGCTTTGGCGGCCCAGGCTGGGCTGCCCTGGGTGATGTAGAGATTTTTGGCGTATTCCAGCACCCTGCGGGCCTCTTCGTATTCTCCTAGTTGGATAAAGGCTAGACCAGCACTGTAGTAGGCATCGGCATAGCGGCCATTGAGCTGGGTGGCCCTTCTAAAGGCATCCAGGGCGGTAGCCACCTGGCCCTGGTTGAAGTAGGCCAGACCCAGATTGTAATGGGCCTGGGGGTATTGGGGTTGGATTTCCAGGGCCTGGTTGAGGGCGGTTATGGCGTCGTCGTATTGCCCGGCTTGCAGGTAGATAATGCCTTGCTGAAAGTAGGGTTCAGGGGCATGGGTGCTGTATTGGGCCGCCTGTTCCAGGGCGGCCAGGGCCTCGTTGGTGCGCCCTTGGGCCTGTAGCACTAAACCCAGGTTGTAGTAGGCATTGCCCAGATCGGGCTGGATGGCCAGGGCCCGCCGCAGGTAGGCTTCCGCTTGCTCCAGGTTGTTGCCTTCGAGCAGAGCACCCCCCAGGTTAGCGTAGGCCATAGCAAAGTTGGGGTCGGCCCGAAGGGCCTGCCAAAAGGCAGAGGCGGCCTCCTGCAACTGACCTTGCTGGCGCAGCAGTAGGCCCAAATTATAGTGGGCCGCCGCCTGGTTGGGGTCGAGGGCGATCGCCTCTTCAAACTTAGCCTGGGCCTGTTCTACCTGTCCCTGTTGCAGCAGCAGCAGCCCCTGGTTGAGGGCCGTCTCAGAGGCGGTCAAGTTCCCGGCTGGGGTAGGAACCGGAGGGGTTTGACCGGCACTGGGGCTGGTTACCCCTGGTAGCCAACCACTACCGACCGTCAGCAGGGTCACTACTGCGGTTTCCATCACAACCTTGGCCAATGGTGTTTCCATACGTGGTGGTGTTGAACTTGGGAAGGTAGACCTCGGAAATGCTGGTCGCTGGGGTGATCCAGGCTGCTGGGACGATCATCTGGGTGCGATTCAGGGTCCTGGCCAGAAGGGGGCTCTGAGCTGGAAGAGGCCTCGAGAGGGTTGACGCCCATAACGATATAAAGTTGCGCCCATTTTTTCAATGGCCCCTTCCATCGGGCCGTCACCGCAGCAATTTCCTCACAAGCTGTACCATGCTCACCCGCTATCCTGGATAATGGGAAGGTTTTGAAAAATACCCCTCGGTTCTATGCGTACCCACTACTGCGGCAATCTCCGGGCCAGCGACATTGGCAGCACCGTCACCCTGTTAGGCTGGGTGGATCGTCGC
>DVEE01000192.1 GCA_015295885.1 Leptolyngbyaceae cyanobacterium M65_K2018_010 | reverse complement strand
CGGAAAATCAGGGATTCAACTTTAGAAGACCAGTGCCCCTGGCTCAGCCCCCTATTGATGGGAATATCGACCCCTAACCGAGAGGCCGTCCTGGGGTAGGATCGTAGGCGACAGTTTTGTGCAGCATGGAAACTCGGTTCATTGCCTACCCTGGGAGTTAACATCGACCATATTGCCACCCTTCGCCAGGCCCGCCGTACCGTCGAACCTGACCCGGTGGCCGCAGCGGTATTAGCTGAGTTGGCGGGGGCCGATGGCATTACCGTTCACCTGCGGGAAGACCGCCGTCATATTCAGGATCGAGATGTGCGCCTGTTACGCCAGACCGTGCGCACCCACCTAAATTTGGAAATGGCCGCCACCGATGAAATGGTCGCCATCGCCCTAGAGATTAAGCCCGACTATGTGACCCTAGTTCCCGAGCGGCGCGAAGAAGTGACCACTGAGGGAGGCCTGGATGTTTCAGGGCAAGCGGATCGCCTTAAACAAGTGGTGGCAACCCTCCAAGGGAGCGGTATTCCCGTGAGTTTGTTCATTGATGCCGATAGCCCTCAAATTGAGGCGGCCGCCCACACCCAGGCCAAGTTCATCGAGTTGCATACGGGGCCCTATGCGGAAGCCCATAGTGAGGGCGATCGCCAGCGGGAGCTGAGTATACTCGCCCAGGGAACTGCCCTAGCCCTTGATCTGGGATTGCGAGTTAACGCCGGCCACGGCCTCACCTACTGGAATACCGCCCCGGTTGCCCGCATTGCTGGTATGGAAGAACTTAATATTGGCCATAGCATCATCAGCCGCGCCGCTCTGGTAGGGTTAGAACGGGCCGTGCGTGAGATGAAGCAGATTATCCAACCAGCCTAGGGCTCAGCCGGTGATGGGCTCAGCCAGGCTAACCCCCACCCTATTTCCTGGCGGCCCAAGTGCCACGTACTACCCCCATTGACTTGTTCAGGAGCTACCGATGACCCTCTACTATTACGCCGTTGCCAGCGAAAAATTTCTACTCGAAGAAGAACCCTTTGAGGAAGTCCTGAAGGAACGCCGTCGCTACTACCAGGAACAGGAGCAAGCCATTGATTTTTGGTTGATCAAGGCACCGGCTTTTTTAGAAGCCCCAGAGATGGCAGCGGTCAAGTCTCTCTGTCCCCAACCGGCCGTAGCCGTAGTATCCACGAATAAAACCTTTATTACCTGGCTCAAGCTGCGGTTAGAGTACGTGGCCACTGGGGAGTTTGCCGCTCCTTCCAGCACGATTCCCGACCCCCTAGCCTCGGCCAGTGCCCTGTCCGCTTAATCTCCTACAAAATCTGGATGATTCCTCCGAATTGGCTCCAACTCAGCGGTCTAAAACCGCTGGTTTGGGCTAGAATCGCTGGCAGACTATGGCGGAACAACGGTAATGGTATACAGGTTTGGTCAGCCGACAACGGTTAAGCTAACCGTTCAGTCCTACACCAGGATGGGCTGGCGATCGCTGATTTTGGGCGGTGCGGTAGCCTCTCTGCTGGGCTCAACCCCCAGCCAGGCGGCTTTTCCACCTTGCCCTCCCCCCCAAGCCAACGAGTATTTGCTGTTAGTGCGCGGTAACACCGAAGCCGAGCGCAATCGAGTGCAAGACCTGCTGCCCTCCAACACCACAGTCATGGTTTGTGATTACCTGAGCGATACGGTGGTCAGGGCGGGGGGCTTCACCAATTTGGAAAATGCCAACGCCTGGGCCCAGTATATGACCGAGGTAGAGGGTCTCCAGGCCTTTGTGGCGCGTCCTGCCCCGACTTCTCAGCCCCCCAACCCGACGGTCGCTCCACCCACGACCAACGGTTCTACGGTGACCACCCCAGGGCAACCTACGACTCCCAGCCAACCCCAACTGGCCTACGCGCCTCAGCCCTTAAATGACGGGTTTGCCGTGTTGGTGGACTACAACTACCAACCTGAAATGGCTAAATCCATCCAACAAAAAGTCGGTCAGGCGGTTGGGCTGGCTGTTTATCAGCAACGCCCTTACCTGTTAATTGCCTACAGCCCAGATATTGCAGGGGCGGCTTCAACCCTGACTGTTCTGAGTGGATTGGGTATCTCCGGGTTTATCGTTGATAGCCTGCAGGTGGTTATGCTGACGCCGGCGGTGGTCGTGCCCGATTAGGTCGGGCCTGATTAGGTCGACACCCCAGGGGGCGCAACCGCCAGCCAGGGAAAGGGAAACTTGGCCAAGGCTACCTCCCTAGATTCCTAAGCCGAGAATCGGTGGACTTTATCAGGGTTATTGGTCTACAGCCTGGTCTGGGGAAAAAGCCTGCAGGTTAATCAGAGCCTGGGAAGCAGCATTTTTGCGGGCTTCCTTTTTACTGCGCCCCTGCCCCTTTCCATAGACCTTTCCCCCCAGGCAGACCGCCACTTCAAAGGTTTTACCATGGTCAGGCCCCGCCTCCCGCAGTTCACGATACTCTGGAGCATCTGGGCCGATATGGCCATGAACCCACTCCTGCAAAGCACTCACTGGGTCAGTGGGCGGTAGCGCTATAACCTGGGCGACCAAGGGGGCAAAGATTGCTGCCACGTAATCGTAGACTGGATTCAGGCCGGCATCCAATCGGTAGGCACCAATCAGGGCTTCAAAGGCATCCGCTTGCACACTGGGGTTGTGACGCTCGGCCTGGGCCCCAGAACCCAGCCGTAGGGAAGAGGGTAGGTTGAGCTGGACGGCAATCTCGGCTAGGGAGGTTTGGTTGACCAGGCGATCGCACCGCTTGGACATCTCCCCCTCAGCCATATCCGGGTATCGGGCAAACAGCAGATCGCGAACCACAAACTCTAGGACACTATCGCCTAAAAACTCTAGCCGCTCATTGTCTGGGCCCGCCTGGGGATTTTCGTAAACGTAGCTGCTATGGGTTAGGGCTTGCTGCAGCAAATCCTGATTTTTGAAATTGGGAAGTTGCATGCTGCCATGACATCTAGTAAGCCGGGGAAGCCAGAAAAGAAACTAACACTCCTAACGCAGACCCGGCGATCACCTGAAAGGGAGTGTGACCGAGTAATTCTTTCAGGCGGTCTTCGTTGAATTCTGGTTTTTCTTGAAAGAGTTCATCAATAATCTGGTTCAATACGCGGGCTTGCTTACCCGCCGCCTGGCGTACCCCAGCGGCGTCATACATAACGATGATAGAGAACACCAGGGTGGCTGCAAAAATTGGGCTGGACCAACCTAAGGTTTGGCCAATGCCACAGGCTAGAGCCGTGACTAGGGCTGAATGGGCGCTGGGCATGCCACCGGTTTCGACCAGAACCCGCAGGTTGAGTTTACGGTGATGGACCAATTCAATGAAGGCTTTCAGCACCTGCGCCGTAAAGCAGGCTGCCAATGCCACTAACAGAACGTGGTTGTTCAAGATATCGTTCAAGTTTTCCATGGCCACAGGCTAACCCCTAGTAGGTGCGGGCAACAATGTAGTCGGCGATTGCCAGCAGGGGCTGCCGCCTGTCGCCAAATTCGGCGAGGGCCGCCTTAGCCGACTCAATCAGTTGGTTCGCCTGACGCCGAGACTCCTCAAGGCCCCATAGGCTAGGGTAGGTCGCCTTCTGGGCGGTCAGGTCTTTCCCTGCGGATTTGCCTAGGGTTTCCGTGGTTGAGGTGATGTCTAAAATATCGTCAACAATTTGAAAGGCTAAGCCAATGCGTTGGGCATAGTCGGTTAGGCTGGCAATCTCATGGTCGGTGGCCCCGGCTAACAGAGCCCCGGAGGTAACGGAAATTTCCAGCAGGGCCGCGGTCTTATGGTTGTGGATGTAATTCAGGGTTTCTAGGGAAATGTCAGGATTTCCCTCACTGGCTAGATCAACGATCTGTCCGCCCACTAGACCTTCTCCACCCACCGCCTTACCCAGGCCAGCGATCACCCGCAGCACCCGCTCCGGGGTGGATCCGTCGGTATGGGTAGCAATATATTCAAAGGCATAGGTGAGCAGAGCATCCCCCGCTAAAATAGCCACGTCTTCGCCATAAACCTTGTGGTTGGTCAGTCGGCCTCGCCGATAGTCATCATTGTCCATGGCAGGCAAATCGTCGTGGATGAGCGACATGGTGTGGACCATCTCCAGGGCGCAGGCCGTGGGCATGGCGAGCTCAATGTTCCCTCCCAACAATTCACAGGTGGCCAAACACAAAATTGGCCGCAGTCGTTTGCCCCCCGCCAGCACCGAGTACCGCATAGCTTCGTAGAGGGTTTCGGGATATTGAAGGGGGATGGCCTGATCGAGGGCGGCTTCGACCCATTGGCGGCGCTCGTCCAGGTAAGCCGATAGGTCAAAGTCGAGCAGCGGGTTGGTGAGGGAATTGGTTTGCACCATAGGGGTCGAGGGGGATAACGCAACAAAGGGAGACAGCAATGGCCTGGAATAACCGCCAGGAGTCTGAACTCATCGAGCTACCATCTAAACTTGCAGACGTTGGTGATAGCTCGTAACCGTATTCTCCAATAACATGGCTACGGTCATGGGACCAACCCCTCCAGGGACAGGGGTAATGGCTTTGGCTAAGGGTGCGACTGCCTCATAATCCACATCCCCTACCAGGTGGGTCGAGCCATCGGGTTTCTCGACCCGGTTAATGCCGACATCAATGACCACGGCACCGGGTTTCACCCAATCGGCGGTAACCATGCCAGCACGACCCACGGCAGCGACGAGGATATCGGCTTGCTGGGTCAGCACTGGCAGATTAAGGGTGCGGCCATGGGCGATGGTGACGGTGGCATTGGCCTCTAACAGCATGAGCGCCATCGGTTTGCCGACTAAAATGCTGCGGCCCATCACCACCGCTTGGGTACCGGTCGGATCAATATGATGGGCTGCCAGCAGACGCATAACCCCCAACGGGGTACAACTCCGCAGGCCAGGTTCACCGCGCACCAGCCGTCCTAAGTTAATCGGGTGAAGCCCATCTACATCCTTATTAGGGTGGATGGTGTTGAGTAGAGCCACCGCGTCTAAATGATTGGGCAGGGGGAGCTGCACCAGAATGCCATCGATGGCGGGGTCGTTGTTCATCTGCTGAATGACGGCCATCACCTCAGCCTGGGAGGTGGTCGTCGGCAGGTGAATCACCTGGGAGGCAATGCCCACTTTGCCACAGGCTCGGGATTTGTTCCGGACGTAGGCGGCACTGGCCGGGTTGTCCCCCACCATAATTACCCCTAACCCTGGCGGGCGATGGCCTTGGGCTATGGTGGATTGAATGCTTTGGGCCAGTTCGGCTTGAACTTGGTTGGCTAAGGCTTTACCGTCGAGCAGCTGAGTCATGGTGGAAGATACACCAGGGGGTGGAGGATCAGGTGGGCCGCCAGGTGACCCTGAAAGACGGTCTAAAGGTGTCCCTCAAGGCTACGATAAAACAGGTCGGTACTAAACCTTACCAGTGTCTCAGATTTTGTCACCCATCTGGTTTAGTCGGTTTAGTCGGGATGGGCTGTTGAGGTGAACCCTTCGAGGTCGTGCGGGGTGAATAAGACACCATGATTAAACGGTTAACCTATCCGAGCCTCATCGGCTTGACGCTGGTGGCCTTGGCTAGTTGTGGGGCCAGGGCCCCTGCCGACCTGGGCTTTTCCCTTCGCGATCGCCTGCGTTTGCTGCCGGGCCTGGCGGGGTTAAACCCCAGAACCCCCATTGGGGCAGTGAGCCAGAGTCGCCGCACGTCTGTCTATTTAGAAGGGCAGGTCAAACAACATCTGCCCCTGGTGGGTCAGAGCTTGTATCTGCTGGAGGATGAGTCCGGAGCTATTTGGGTAGTGACCCAGGAATCGCCACCGGAGTTGACAGAGGCGGTGACGATCCGGGCGTTGATCCACTTTAAGTCCATCTTGATGCGGGGGCAGGAGGTGGGGGAGTTTTATGCCGAGGAGTTAGAGCGATTGCCCCAAGAATAGTCAAGTTCCCCTTGCCTCCCTGATCTCGGTTGGGGCAAGCTGGGAAATGCCTAGTACCCTGCGGCGGCCATAGGGCTACCCTTTGGGCGGCTGAAAAGCCTTGATAACCAGGGGATTCCCTTTCATCCTGCTACGCACGGGCTACGCCCTACAGACTTCTGCCTTCAGGTCCTAGAGTAGCCAGGTGGATTTAGCCCCATCCCCTGGAAGCCTCCTCAACCTGAGCACCCACAAAGCAAACTTTCCAAAATAAAATATTCCTATGGTTAGCAGCAGACTGGACTTTCTTCCAGCGTGAACCCCGCTTTTTGGGGAAGGGAAAGTGGTAGGCTCTTAAACATGCTGTGTACAAATTTGAACTTAGATTTTAGGAGAGGATTAGGGGACATGAAACGACTGGTTGGCCTGCTCATCGCGATCGCAGTACTGGTTGGTGGGTTCATGGACTTTGGCACGATGCGCCCGGCTCTGGCCGCAGGTGCAGAGGCCGACAGGGTGGTAGCGATGACCCTAATGGCAGAAAGACCCCTGGTGAATGCGGTGGATGCCAAATTGGGGACCGAGTACGGTGCCAAGCTCGACTTAAACAACGCCAACGTGCAGAGCTTTCGTAAGTTTCCAGGGCTTTACCCCAACTTGGCCCGCCAAATTCTGCTGAACGCTCCCTATGACAGTGTGGAAGACGTGCTGGATATTCCCGGACTGACCCAGCAGCAGATCGATCTTCTGGCGGCTAATCTGGATAACTTCACGGTAACTGTGCCGGATCCTGCCCTGGTGGAAGGGGCTGACCGCTTTAACAATGGCGTTTACAAATAGGGCACCCCTAGCTATCGCGCTTGCATCCAGCTAGGGCAAGGGTTGTGTTAAGGTCCATCCCAGGCCTAGTATGCCCATGGGCTGCCGCAGCACTTCTGCCGGGTGGGGGCATACCCCTACTCCCTAGGGATCAGGTGAGGGGCCCATGGGCTCTTCCACCCCCCCTTAAGGTCAATCCTGACAGGAATGCGGCTTTTCCGATGGGAGCTTCTGTCAATCTTCCTCTCCCCCCTTAGAGACTGAAGGTTGGCAGGAGTTTTCTAGCTTTTAGGAGTTTGAATTGACCCAGTTCAATCCGACCCAGGGCTCGGCAACCCAACCTTGGGACTTTGATGTGTTGGTGGTTGGCGGTGGTGCCGCCGGACTCTACGCCGCCCTATCCATGCCTGAGTCTTGGCGGGTGGGCTTAATTACAAAGGATAGTCTTTCGCTTTCCGCTAGCGATTGGGCCCAAGGGGGCATCGCCGCGGCCCTAGGAGCAGACGATGCCGTGGCGCTCCACGTAGAAGATACCTTGAGGGCGGGGGCAGGGCTGTGCGATCGGACAGTGGTGGAGTACTTGGCTACCCACGCTGCACCCTGTATCCAAAGGTTAGTGGATTTGGGGGTTGCCTTTGATCGCAGCGATGGGGAGCTGGCGATGACCCTGGAGGCCGCCCACTCTCGCAAACGGGTGCTCCATGCGGCGGATGCCACCGGTCGGGCCATTGTGTCTATTTTGGCGGAGGCGGTCCTGCAGCGTCCCAATATTCAGGTCTATGAAGCTACCCTGGCCCTTGACCTCTGGATCGAGCAGGGTCGCTGTCGGGGGGTGTTGGTTGCTGAGGGGGCTCACTTGCGCTGGCGTTCAGCCCAGGCTACGGTACTGGCTACCGGTGGCGGGGGACAAGTCTATGCGCAAACCACCAATCCAGCCGCTAGCACCGGCGACGGCGTTGCCATGGTCTGGCGGGCGGGGGGCCAACTCAGAGATTTGGAGTTCTTTCAGTTTCACCCCACTGCCCTGGCCCAACCGGGGGCTCCCCCCTTTTTAATTAGCGAGGCCGTCCGGGGGGAGGGAGCCCATTTAGTCGATAGCAACGGTGATCGTTTTGCCCAAGACTACCACCCCGATGGGGAACTAGCCCCCCGGGATGTGGTCAGCCGGGCTATTTTTCATCACCTGCAAAAAACGGGGGATCACCAGGTTTGGCTCGATATGCGCCCCATTCCACCGGATAGATTGCAGTACCGCTTTCCCAATATCCTGCAAGTGTGCCGCCAATGGGGGTGCGACCCGCTGACGCAACCCGTGCCCGTGGCCCCGGCGGCCCACTATTGGATGGGTGGTATTACCACCGATCTCCAGAGCCAAACATCGATTCCCGGCCTCTATGCGGTGGGTGAAAACGCCAGCACCGGCGTCCACGGGGCCAATCGGTTGGCCAGTAACTCATTGCTCGAGTGCCTAGTGTTTGGAGCTGAGCTGGCCCACCTGCCCCTGCAGCCAGGGGCCACCCCCTCCCCTCGGCGCATAGACAGCATATCTAACCCTAGGGCTATCCCCGCAGGGCCTGACCCGGCCGAGAGCTTAGCGATGTTGCACCAGCGGCGGTTGCAGCTCACCCAACTGATGTGGGAAGCCGCTGCCATTAGCCGTCATCAAGGAGGGCTCGAACAGGCTATTGCCACCCTGCAAAACTGGCGCCAGGACACCGCCCTAATGCCCCAGGAGCCTGACCTAAAACAACTCCTGCCGGCTGGTGCAGCCCCCTTGCCCGTGGCTCTGCCCCCCACCCTGTTGCGCGCCTGGGGGGAACTGCGCAACCTCTACGACGTCGCCTGGCTGGTGCTCAA
>DVEE01000433.1 GCA_015295885.1 Leptolyngbyaceae cyanobacterium M65_K2018_010 | reverse complement strand
CACGGCATCGCACTCACTGCGAAGGCGGTGCACTGCCCTTCTGGCCAGGGGCCCAGTTACCCATTGGCTGTGGCCAGTGGGGGTGGCAATTTTGCCATCTAAGGTCATGGCGTACTTATAGATACCGAAGGGGCGTTGGTGAGTAATGCGCCGCACAAAGCCCTCATTGAGTTGCTGGCAGGCGGCCGCTTCAATGCCTACGATGACTTCGAGACCGGCTTGTCGCAGTCGATCTAGACCCTGACCAGAACCCCGGGGATCCGGATCAACCATACCAGCGATGACCCGCCGAATGCCGGCCTGGATAATCGCTTCCGTACAGGGAGGCGTGCGACCGGTATGATTGCAGGGTTCTAAATTAACGTAAAGGTCTGCTCCCTGGGCTTGGGCTCCGGCCTGAGCTAAGGCAAAAACTTCCGCATGGGGCTGACCGGCTCCGGGATGAAATCCCTCGCCCACTAATTGCCCATGGTTAATCACCACAGCCCCGACCATGGGATTGGGGGCGGTTTGCCCAGCGGCTTGCCGGGCTAGTTCCAGGCACCGGTGCATCCAGCGGGTGTGGTCCATGGGATGGGTGGTATCGGCCTTGCAGGTGAGGTTAGTCAAGGGTAAATGCTGCTTGCTTGATGAACCTGACACCACTCTAGGCTAGCAGCTTCGGCCTGGCTCGAGGGATCACAGACGGTGAACAAGCCTATTTAACCGGGTGGCCCTGCCCAAGCCAAGGTCACTGTGGTCAGCCTCTCTTGAGGTAGACTAAGCCTATAAATTTTTGAGTGTGAGCGAGTGGTAGTGATTCCTCCTGTTGATTTGACGGAGCAGTTTAAGGCGATTCAAGCGGATGTCAATGCTGCGGTTGCAGAGGTGCTGGCTTCGGGACAATACATCAATGGGCCAGTGGTACAGTCCTTTGCTGAGTCCTTTGGGCAGTATGTGGGTACTGACCATTGTGTAGTGTGCAACTCCGGTACCGATGCCCTTTACCTGGCCCTACGGGCTCTGAATCTTGGCCCTGGAGATGAGGTGATTACATCGCCGTTTACCTTTATCGCTACCGCTGAAACCATCAGTGCGGTGGGGGCCACCCCGGTTTTCGTGGATATTGATTTAGCCACCTTTAACCTAGACATCACCAAAATTGAGGCGGCGATTAGCGATCGCACCCGCGCGATTATGCCGGTCCACCTGTTCGGACGACCAGTGGATATGGGGCCTATCCTGGATGTGGCAACCCGATACGATTTGGTGGTGATTGAAGACTGTGCCCAGGCCACGGGGGCCGAATGGCAGGGGCGGCAGGTCGGCAGCTTAGGTCACGTAGGCTGTTTTAGTTTCTTTCCCACCAAAAACCTGGGCGGCTGTGGCGATGGCGGTGCCGTGACTACCAACGATGAGGCGTTGGCGGCTACGATGGCGATGCTGCGTGAGCATGGTAGCCGGGTGAAATATCACCATGAGGCGATCGGGGTCAATAGTCGCCTAGACTCGGTACAGGCGGCTATTCTAGCCATCAAGTTGCGCTACCTGGACCAGTGGAACCAGCAACGACAGAGGGTTGCCCAGCGTTACCAAGAACTTTTAAGCACCTTGGGGGAAGTGGTCCTACCCCAAGAGGCTAACTTCGGCAAAGCGGTTTGGAACCAGTACACCCTCCGCTTGCCCTCGGCTACCGCCGCCGGTCAAGAACGTAACCAGGTGCAGCAACTGATGCGAGACATGGGAGTGCTATGCATGGTGTACTATCCTCTGCCGCTCCATCTGCAGCCGGTCTATGGGCATTTGGGCTACCAACCGGGTGCCTTCCCCGCGGCGGAGGTGGCGGCCCATCAAGTTTTATCTTTGCCGATGTTCCCTGAGTTAGGGGCCGATCAACAGGCAAGGGTGGTAGAGGCCCTTAAGCAAGCCCTGGTGGGCGCGGGGGTGAGGGCAACTCAGTATTGCTAGGGGGCTGTGAGTCCTTGGTGGCCGGCCCCAGCCTGGGGGAGAGCAGCCGGGGCCAACGGGTCCAGAAAAATTGAAATGAACTTGGTCAAAGGCTACGAGGGATTGACTGAAGTCAATAGGTTCAATTTTGTAACTTAGGGTAGCTATCAACCGTTTTACTCTAAATTTATTTGTAGTTTTCTATACTGTAATTAACAAAAGAAAGCCGGGTTGCTTCCTAGGCTTGACTAGGTGCCTTAGGTTCTCCGCCAACAAGAGGGCCATGGGTGGCCTCCCTTAATTCTTCTTCTGACCCCTGGGATAAGAGGTAGGCGTGCTGTGAATAGTTCCGATCCAAGTTTCCTGTGGACCTATGATGCCCCAGCCATTGCCCGTTACTTTCGGTGGCGATGGTGGACGTTGATTTGGCGGGTCTTGCAAATCAGTTGGTGGTTGGGCACCTTTGCCCTGGGTTTGCAGTTTGACCGATGGTCCGGCCTGGAAGAAGCTAACCAGCCCAAGCGGGCGGCCCAACTGCGGCAGGTGTTGACCCATCTGGGCCCTACCTTCATCAAGGTGGGGCAAGCCCTATCTACCCGACCTGACTTAGTTCGAAAGGACTTTTTAGAGGAACTGACCAAGCTGCAGGATCAGTTGCCGCCCTTTCCGACGGCTGAGGCCAGAGCCATTATTGAGGTTGAGCTTAATTATGCGGTCGAAGAAATTTTCAGTGTAATTTCGCCTACTCCCGTAGCGGCCGCTAGTCTGGGACAGGTTTACCGGGCCCGGTTATTTTCCGGCGAGGAGGTGGCTGTCAAAGTGCAGCGTCCCAATCTGCGCCCCATGCTGAGTCGAGATCTGTTCTTAATGCGTTGGGCGGCGGGTTGGCTGGGTCGGTTTTTGCCCCTTAACCTTGGGCACGACCTCACCTTAATTGTCGATGAGTTTGGCACCAAGCTCTTTGAGGAAATTGATTATTTGAACGAAGGGCGAAACGCAGAGCGGTTTGCCGACAACTTTAAGGATGACCCGACGGTTAAGGTGCCTAAAATCTATTGGCCCTACTGTAGCCATCGGGTTTTGACCCTGGAGTGGATTGAGGGCTGTAAGCTAACCGAGGTTGAAAAGGTTGAGGCGGCGAATCTGAATCCTGATCGGCTGATTGAAATTGGGGTGACTTCAGGTCTGCGGCAATTGCTGGAGTTTGGCTTTTTCCACGCTGATCCTCACCCTGGCAACCTGTTTGCCATGGCTGACGGTCGCATGGCCTATATCGACTTCGGCATGATGGATCAACTCAGTCAGGCCACTAAGGAAACCCTGGTAGATGCGGTTGTCCACTTGATTAATCAGGACTTTGAGCGGTTAGGCCAAGACTTTGTGAGTCTGGGGTTTCTGACTCCGGAGACCGACTTAAAGCCGATTGTTCCAGCCCTGCAGCGAGTGCTTGGAGATGCCCTGGGTTCTCGGGTGAAGGACTTTAACTTTAAGACCATTACCGATCAATTTTCGGAGCTGATGTACGAATATCCCTTTCGGGTACCGGCTAAGTTTGCTCTGATTATTCGTTCCCTGGTGACCCAGGAGGGGTTGGCCCTGAGTCTGAATCCCGATTTTAAGATTGTCGATGTGGCCTATCCCTACGTGGCCCGTCGTTTGCTCGTGGGTGAAACCCCAGCCCTGCGTCAACGGTTGCTGGAAGTTCTCTTTAAGGATGGCCAACTGCAGTGGCAACGCCTAGAAAATATGCTGGCCATAGCTCGCAGCGACGCTAACTTTGACGTGTTACCCACGGCGGGTCTGGGAATTCGTTACCTCCTCTCAGAGGAGGGCCGCCACCTGCGGCGGATGATTTTGCTGGCCCTGACTGAAGATGATCGCCTGCATACCGAAGAAGTCACTCGTCTATGGGCTTTGGTGAAGGATGACATTACCCTTGACCGAGTGTTGGGAGCGGCCTGGGAGGCTTTAGCCGATTATTCCCTGAACCAAGCTGAGCAACTGGTGCCCGGGGTGGGAGGCCTGCGGCAGGTGCTACAGGTGTAGATGTGTCAGCCCATCACCGGGACAGGGCGATGGCCCAAGCCCGCCTATGAGCGCAGCATTGGGGTTTAAGGCAGCCCGGATACGTGGCTAGGGACCTTACTCCTGAAGTTGTTTTTGCAACCGTTGCAGGGTCTTGTACATTTCGGGCAGGCGACGATACACCGCTGAGGCTTTGAGAAAAACCTTGTGGGGTAAGGCCGGGATGCCGGTGACAATTTCGCCGGGGGCGATATCGCTGTGGATGCCGGCTTTGGCCGTGGCGATCGCACCATCACCGATGGTGGCCTGGTTGGCAATGCCCACCTGACCGGCCAAAATCACCCGATTACCCACTTTGACCCCGCCGGCCATGCCCACCTGACCGGCCATCACCACGGCTTCGCCGACCTGGCACCCGTGGGCAATGTGGACCAGGTTATCGAGCTTGGTGCCACGCCCCACCCGGGTCGTACCCACCGCTGGTCGGTCAATGGTGCTATTGCTACCCACCCGCACGCCGTCTTCGATCACGACGATGCCCGATTGTTCCATCTTTTCCCAGCCGGCGGCGGTAGGCACAAAACCAAAGCCTTCGGCTCCAATTACCGCGCCGCTGTGAATGGTGCAGTCTGCCCCAATCTGGCTGCGTTCGTGGATGACACAGTTGGCATGGAGCACGGTGCGATCGCCCACCTGTACATCGGGATAAATCACCACGTTGGGATGCAGGCAAACGTCATCGCCCAAGTGCACCCCCGCCTGAATCACCACGTTGGCCCCAATCGCCACGTTGGCCCCGTAGGATACAGTGGGGTCCAACACCGCGGTGGGGTGGATGCCGGCGGCGGGTCGGTAGGGGGTGTAAAACAGGGCAATGGCCCGGGCAAACCCCAATCTTGGATCCGCCGTACTCAACCAGGCGATTCCTCGCTCCGTTGCTTGGGCTTGTAGACCCTCGTCCTGGGGCAAGATTAGGGCGCTGGCCCCGGTGGTAGTGACCAGGGCCGCAAACTTGTCCCCTTCGATGTAGCTCAAGGTCCCTGGCCGCGCCTCATCCACCGCTGCTACCCCGGTTAGTTCAGGATCATGGTCAGGGTTAGTCGCCAAGCTGGAGGTCGCCGTAATCCGAATCTTTTCGGCAATGGTGCTGAACTTCATAGGGGGTGACTAGAACGGTGGATCTCGCCTTTACGCTACCAGAAATGCGACACATTCCACGTGGGGAGTCTGGGGAAAGAAGTCGGCGGGCTGGACGTGGGTCAGGGTATACCCCCCCGCATCCCGCAGGATTTGTAAATCTCGGGCTAGGGTGGCCGGGTCGCAGCTCATATAGACCAGGCGGGGCGGCTTGAGGGCCACCAGGGCATCGAGGACAGGGCGATCGCAGCCCCTACGAGGTGGATCCAGCACTACAATATCGGGGGGTGCGGATAGGGCGGCTGCGGTTTTAGGCAGGAGTTCGCCCACATCCCCGGCCCGGAATTCCACGTTGTCAATGCCATTCAGCCCGGCATTAGCTAACCCCTGCTCCACCGCTTCAGGTTGCACCTCTAGGCCAATGCAGCGTTTTGCCCGCTGGGCCAAGGGTAGGGTCAGGGTGCCGACGCCGCAGTAGGCATCAATAATCGTTTCAGCCCCGGTTAGGTGGAGATCTTCCAGAATCACCTGCAATACCCGTTCTGCCTGCTCCGTATTGACCTGGAAGAAGGTGGTGGCGTGGATGCGAAACCGCAGATGGGCAAAGATTTCTTCCACGTAGGGTACGCCATCAATCACCAGGGTTTCAGGCCCAAAGATGGCGTTAGTTTTCTCAGGATTCAAATTGACACACACCCCCACCAGGTCAGGGTAGCGTTCTCGCCAGACCTGGGCCTGCAGTTCAATATCCTTCAGGTTAGGGGCCGTAGACACCAGGGTGAGCAGCAACTGGCCGGTGCGTCGCCCCACCCGCAGCCCTAGATGGCGCAGCCGGCCCGTGTGGCGGCTTTCGTTATAGATCGACCAACCCCGTTCCTGAATGTCCTGTTTGACCTCGGCCAGCAGGGGATTTAAGCGCTCATCCTGGACCGGACACTGGTTCAGGTTCACCAGCTTGTGACTGCCCTTGCGAAAGTAACCGGCCTTCACCAGACCTTCCGGCGATCGGGCCAGGGGATAGGTGGCCTTATTGCGATAGCCCAGGGGCAACTCAGCCCCTAAAATCGGCTGCACCGGGGGATGGGTAAACTTGCCCAGGCGCGCCAGGGCATCCACCACCTGTTGCTGTTTTGCCGCCAGTTGGGCCGGGTAGCTGACCGACTGCCACTGACACCCGCCGCACTTGTCCGCCACAATGCAGGCCGGTCGCACGCGATCGGGGGAAGGGCTGAGTAACTGCCGCACCTTACCCCTGGCAAAGGTTGGTTTAGCCTGCACCAGCCGCACCCGAATGGCATCGCCGGGCACGGTATCGGGCACAAACACGACCCGTTCCTGCCAGCGGCCCAGCCCATCTCCGCTGCTGCTCAGGTCAGTGATAGTTAATTCCAGCGTTTCACCCTGCTGCCACCCGTCCATGGTGCTCTCCTGCTAAACCCGCCTATCGACTTTAGCAATCCCACGGCGGAATGGGGTGGTTGTTAAGGGCAATGAAAGCAGCCCTCGTGTTAGGGAGTCCTCAGAAGGCTGTTTTGGCCAGGGATTACTGTCCTTTACCTGGGGCCCTGGCAGGAAAAAGGGAGTAATGTATCGAAAAAGTTACATCCAGGGTGGATCCTCTCATCCTTGGCGATCCTCGGTCAGTGGCGGAATCCCCTGGAAACTGAACCGATTGGTCCATTGGGGAGCGGGGTTAAAGCGGGTTAGTCCTGGGCTTTAGAGGCACTTAAATGAGAATTTAACTTTCCCTAGGGTCACCCAAGTCGTTAAACTATCAGTGATATAAAGAGTCATCCATGTCATTCATTAACTATGTCTGTCGTTAGCCAAGTCATTTTGAACGCCGATGATGAGCTGCGCTACCCGACTAGCGGTGAGCTTAAGGCCATCGAAGACTTTTTGAAAACGGGTGATCAGCGTATGCGGATCGCCAGCACTCTGTCTGAGAACGAGAAAAAGATTGTGGACCAGGCCAGTCGAGAACTTTGGCGGCGCCGCCCCGATTTTATTGCTCCGGGAGGGAATGCCTTTGGTCAAAAACAGCGCAACCAATGTCTGCGGGATTATGGCTGGTACCTGCGGTTGGTCACCTACGGAGTAATTGCGGGTGACAAGGAACCGATTGAAAGCATCGGTTTAATTGGGGTGCGGGAAATGTATAACTCCCTGGATGTGCCGGTACCGGGCATGGTGGAAGCCATTCGTTGTCTCAAGGAAGCGTCCCTCAGCCTGCTGTCCGATGAAGATGCGTCGGAAGCGGCTCCCTACTTCGATTACATTATCCAGGCGATGTCCTAGGGCTAACTAGCCTAGCGTTTCAGGTCCTTGCTACCGGTCAGGAGGCGTAGTTGGACTGCGCCTCTGATTGAGGTTGACGTGTAAACCTTCTGCCCTAGCCTCTTTGTCCAGGGGGCTGCAAAACTTCGATCACCTCACCCATGACTACCACTAAACCTGGGTCAATCAACTCCCCATGGGGGCTTAAAATGCGGTCAACGACGCGGTTACCCAAGCGACTCAAGAATGGTCAATCAGCCTGAGATAGGCCTAACGGGGCCGCCCAGCCATGGGATAAAACATGGAATAAATTTTCCGCAAGGGCTGTAACTCCCTATTCCCCTGAGGATGTCAGGCAAAGGGTGGCCAGACCAAGATAGCGTATCCCCTGGGGCGTGACCTCAAACCGGCAGGGGAAGACCTGCACTCCCGCTGCGATCGCCGCTCGTAAAAGTTCTCCATAGGTAGGATCGGCCTTATCTCCCGGGGCAAAGTGGGTGCAATCGCCCCGGTTGATGAAATACACCATCGCCGCCTTGGCCTGAGGCACTAGGCCGATCAGTTCCTTCAGGTGCTTTTGGCCTCGGGTTGTCACTGTATCAGGGAACAACGCCAAAGTACCCTGGGCCCAGGTCGTATTCTTAATTTCGATATAGGTAGGGGGCTGCCCGTTATCCCCAGCCACCACAAAATCGATCCGGCTCTTGCCGTCGCTGCCGTAGCGCACCTCCGGCTGAATCGTTGTATAGTCGCCCAATTCCGGAATTAACCGGGCTTCTAGCACCGATTGCATTACCCGGTTGGGCAGAGCCGTATTAGCCCCCACCCAGGTGGGCACCGTGTCGTTGACCTCGGCCAGTTCCCAGGTATAGGCCAGCTTGCGCTTGGGGTTAGGGTTATGGGAAACCTGCACTCGCCCGCCAATCTGGCAAACTCCGGTCATTGGTCCGGTATTGGGGCAATGGGCGGTAATCACTTCGCCGCTATCTAGCTCAATATCTGCAAAGAACCGCTTGTAGCGCTTCAGCAAGGTACCGGCATAGAGGGGAGGAAAAGGATAGTACCAATCGGTCATCATAGGATAATCAGCAAAGGGGCTGTGGCACTACCCTAGCAGGAAATTTCTGCTTCTTTCTGCTTCATTGTGCTGGCGCTTTTCCCCTTTAGTCGTGATTTTCAGCCTATCACTGAGGTGGCTGGGGCCTCCAGGGTGCTTTTATTCTGAGCTACGGCCCCAGCC
>DVEE01000507.1 GCA_015295885.1 Leptolyngbyaceae cyanobacterium M65_K2018_010 | reverse complement strand
GGCTGGGGAGGGCTGGTCAATCCAGAAGCGTTGGCGTTGAAAGGGGTAGGTGGGTAAAGACAGCTTGGTGGGCCTTTGACCGGCATAGAGACCCGACCAGTTAATCTCAAACCCCTGGCCGTAAAGCTGCCCCAGACTGGTCAGCAGAGTCAACCAGGGGTCCTGGCCGCGCCGCAGGGAAGGCAGCCAAGTGGCCGTTCCTTTGGTCAGACAGTGTTTACCCATGCCACTGAGAACGGGTTGGGGGCCGACTTCTAGAAAAAGGGCGTAGCCGTTTTGAGCCAGACTGGCGATCGCCTGGGCAAACTGAACAGGCTCACGGGTGTGGCGCCGCCAGTAGTGGGCATCCAGGGGTTGAGTCTCGGTTACAAATTGCCCGGTGAGGTTAGACACCAGGGGAATTTTCGGGGTCTGAACGGTGATGCCCTGGGCCTGGTCTTCGAACTGGTCGAGCATGGGTTCCAGTAGTGGCGAGTGGAAGCCGTGGGAGACTTCGAGGGATTTACTCTCAATTCCCTGGGCCTGAAATTGATCCAAAATCGCTTCCAGAGCCTGACGGCGACCCGCGATAACCGTATGGTTGGGGCCATTCAGGGCCGCCAGGGAGAGGCTATCGGCAAACTGGGTGATGGCCGCTGCCACCGTTTTTGGATCCGCAAACACCGCTGCCATGCTGCCGGTTTCCACCAGGGCCTCCATTAATCGCGCCCGTTCTACCAGCAGGGTGAGACTTTCCTCTAAACCCAAGCAACCGGCCACGCAGGCCGCCACATACTCGCCTAGGCTATGGCCCATTACCGCATCGGGTTGAATGCCCCAAGACTGCCAAAGTGTGGCCAGGGCATACTCCACCGCAAATAGCAACGGCTGCACCACCAGGGGGCGACGCCAGTCAGCCAGGGTGTCTTCCTGGTAGAGGCAGTCGATCAGCGATCGCTCCAGATAGGGTTGCACAATGGCCGCACAGCGATCCAAGCCGTCTCGAAACACCGGCTGGGTTTCGTAGAGGCTGCGCCCCATACCTGGATACTGGCTACCCTGGCCCGTAAACAAAAAGGCTAACTTAGGGGGATGTCCTGGGACCGGGCTGGGGGTGACAGGATTAGGAGTCTCGGCCTGATCCTGGAGTTGTTCTAGCAAATGGGCCAAGTCCGTAGCGGCCCAGGCCAGGCGATAGGGGAAATGGGTGCGGCCAGTATTAGCGGTAAAGCAGAGGTCAGCCAGGTTGACTGCGGGTTCGGCCTGAAGCCCATCCCGGTAGAGTCCCACGAACTGGTCCAGGGCGGCGGCTGATTTGGCTGACAGGGTAAAAAGCTGGGCCGACGGCTGGGGGCCAGGCTCCGCTGCCAGGTTGGGTAACACTGGTGCGGCCTCCAGCACCACATGGGCATTGGTGCCACTAAAGCCAAAGGAACTGACCCCGGCGAGGCGACGTTCACCGGTCGGCCAGGGGGTGAGCTGGGTGGGCACCCGAAGCGGGAGTTGCGACCAAGGAATGTGGGGACTGGGCTGCTGGAAATGCAAATGGGGAGGAATTTCCCCATGCTGCAAAGCCAGCACCACCTTGATTAACCCAGCAATCCCGGCGGCCCCCTCCAGGTGGCCAATATTGGTTTTGGCCGAACCAATCCACAGGGGGGTCTCCTCCCGATGGGTCGGCCCAAACACCGCCCCTAAAGCCCCCACCTCAATCGGGTCACCCAGGGCCGTGCCGGTGCCGTGGGCTTCGATGTAGTTCACCTGGGCAGGGTCCACACCGGCGTTGGCCAGGGCCTGGCGAATCACCGCCTGTTGGGAGGGGCCATTGGGCACCGTCAACCCCCCACTGGGACCATCCTGGTTCACTGCCGAACCTCGAATCAGGGCCAAAATCGAGTCCCCATCGGCGATCGCATCGGCTAAGCGCTTCAACACCACTAAGCCACAGCCCTCCCCCCGAACGTACCCATCGGCGGCGGCGTCAAAGGTCTTGCAGCGACCATCGGGGGCCAACATGCGCGCCCGGGAGAAGGTGATGGTGTTTTCCGGCGACAGCATCAGGTTGACTCCGCCGGCCAAGGCCAGGCGACATTCCCGCTGGCGCAAACTCTGGCAGGCCAG
>DVEE01000335.1 GCA_015295885.1 Leptolyngbyaceae cyanobacterium M65_K2018_010 | reverse complement strand
GCTGGGATCAGCTAGTCTGGTGCTCATTAACCCCAATGGAGTTTATTTTGGCCCCGAGGCTCAACTGGATATTCGTGGCTCGTTTGTGGCCAGTACAACCACTGGAGTTAATTTTGACAGTGGGTATACCTTTGGAGTCGCTGACCCAGCCGCCCCGCCCTTACTGACCCTTGGCACTCCCCTCGGGTTGACTGCTTGGTTGCCCTCAACGGGGAACCTGACTAGCGAGGCCAACCTGAGTACAGGCCAAGACCTTGTATTATCCGGCGATACCTTGAATGTACAAGGAACACTACAGGCAGGCGGCAATCTCACCTTACTCGCTGCCGATACCCTGTCCATTCGAGATTCCCAAACTGCACCATTTCAGGCGATCGCAGGCAATCAACTGACGCTACAAGGCAACCAGACCCTCGACATCTATGCCCTCAATCACCCCGCTAGTCAAATTGCCGCTGGGGGCAGCTTGGTGCTTCGATCCAACAATCCTGTCATCGGCGATGCCCACTTTAGTGCGGGTGGGCAATTCGCCGTGCAAACCCTAGATGGCTTAGTCGGCGATCTGGTGAGCATCGATGATCCCATCATTCTTTCCCTAGGGGATGTTATCCTCGGTGACTACCTGGGCGCCTCCCTGCACATTCTGGCGGGTGGGAGCGTGAGCCTTGGAGAAGTGGTCATTACCGGCGTTGGGCCGGTGGAAACAACCATTAATCCCAATAATTTTACCTTCATTGCCGGTACTCAAACTCCCTATAGCATTCTGAGTTCCGTGCCCCTTTCCAACGGTACGACGGTCGTTATAGACGGCAGCCAACAGCCTACCCTAGATGTGAGAGCAGGCATTGACTGGACCCAGGCACCCTCGGCGGGGCTGCCTATTGGTTTGGTCATAGAGCCACCCGACGCAGCCACGCCAACTACATCTGGAGCTAGCGGCTCTAACATCGTGATTGGATCGGTTTTTATGGAAGCTCCGGGTGGGCGGGTATTGATCACCAATCAATACCTCCCCAATCTGTCTCTACCCGCCGGTATCCTGGAAACCCCCGTCATTGAAGATGCCTTTGACTTTACCCTAGGCCCTGGCAGTGATATCACCCTCGATGCTAGGGGCGAAATTGTTCTGCCTTACATTTCCAGTATCCTATCCTTGGGAGATCCGGGTGGTGCTATTACCCTGCTGAGTCAGTCCGGTATCAATCAGGAGTTTGGCCCTGATGGCCTGAGTTTTATCGCCAGTGTCTCGGTTGCAGGAACGGGAGGAAATGTCATCTTGTCAGCCCCCAATATTTTTCTGGGGGGAGATGTGTTTACTGACTTCTTTGCTTTAGTCGGCTCCGGTAAAGCTGGAGATGTTCAGATTACTGCCAACAATCTAGAAACCCAGTTGTCTAGTATCGGTTCAAGTACCAGTGGCAACGGCGATTCGGGGAATACCATTGTCACGGCCGATGCAATTACCCTGAATGAAAGTTTCATGAATAACTTTCGTTCACCGGAAGTGATTGACCCTGACGCGAACCTGGGTAACGTTGGCACGGTTACGGTCACTGCAAATACCCTACGCCTTCTCCAGGGATCCCAGATTGGCACCTTTACCCTAGGAGAGGGGAATGCCGGAGAAGTCACTATCGTGGCCAAAAACCTGGAATTAGATGGAGTCAGAGTCGAGATTGGAGCCGATGGCCAGCCTATACTCCAGAGCAGTAGCAGTATTTTTAGTGCGGTGGGGCCAGGGGCAGAGGGAAATGGAGGCCTCATATCCATTGCAACCGATACGCTAACCATTCGTAACTCCGGTCAAATCCGGACAAGTTCGGATGGTATTGGCAACGCTGGCTCCATCGCCATTCAGGCCGATGCCATTACCATCAACGGGGCGCTGTTTTTTGAGCAATTTGCCGAGCCTAGACCCGACCAAAAGCCTACCTTTCCGAGTGGCATTTTTAGCGAAATGACCCCTGGTTCAGAGGGCAACGGCGGTGATATTATCCTGCGAACTAATTTGCTTGAGGTCACCAACGGGGGCACCATCAGTGCCAGCAGTCAATCGGGTAATGCCGGTAATATCACCATTACCGCTAGTAGTTTGGCTAGTTTTGATGGGTTGGCCTCCTTCGCTAATGTGGGCCAAGAGGATCGAATTAGCAGTGCCAGTGTGGAAACCCTGGAGCAGGCAACGGGAACTGGAGGAACCCTAACGATTACTACGCCAAGGCTCTTAGTCACCAATGGAGCCCGTTTGGAGGCTACTACCCAAGGAGTCGGGCAGGCGGGAGATATTGTTCTGAATGTCGTTAATGATTTGACGCTTTCAGGCAATAACTCGGGCGTTTTTGCCAATACCGCCCCTGGCTCCACTGGCAATGGCGGCAGCATTTTGATCGACCCAGCTCGCATTGCCATTGTGGATGGAGCGCAAATTTCGGTAGCCAGTGCTGGCTCTGGCCAGGCGGGCAATATCGTCATCCAGGGTGGCATCCTCACCCTCAATCGCGGCTTGATTTCCGCTGAGACCCTTAGCAGTGCCGGGGGCAATATCACCCTCACCCTCAACGATGTGATTATCCTGCTCAACAACAGCCGCATTTCCACCACCGCTGGTACGGCCCTGGCCGGGGGCGATGGGGGCAACATCGACATCCGCACCACCTACCTGGTGGCCCAGCCCAACGGCAACAACGACATTACTGCCAACGCCTTTGCAGGGGCCGGGGGTAGCGTGTTAATTACGGCCCAGGGTATCTTTGGTCTGACTCCCCGCAGCCGGGCCGAGCTAGAGAGCCTGCTGGGCACCAGCGACCCGGTTTTGCTCGATCCGGCTAACCTGCCCACCAGCGACATTACCGCCATCTCCCGGGGTAACCCCGACCTGCAGGGTCAGGTGGTGATTCAATCGCCGGATATTGACCCCAGCCAGGGGATTATGGCCCTGCCCGAAAATGTGGTTGATGCCTCTCGCTTGATCGCCCAGGGCTGCTCTTCCGGGGGGGCGGTGGCCCAGGAAATTGGCAGCCTGGTGGTGACCGGGCGCGGTGGGTTGCCCCCTAGCCCCACGGATAGCCTGGGTAGCCGTCAACTTCTGATTGATTGGCTGGCCCTCTCCGCCGGTGAGAGTGGGCCTGGTGCGGCTTCAGCGGCGGCTCCCCCGGCCCCGCGCCCGTTGCCAGAAGCCCAAGCCCTGGTCAGGGGCGACGATGGGCAAGTTAGGCTGGTGGCCCAGGCGGTAGGCCCAACGGGCCAGGCCTGGATGCCGGGGTTAACCTGCGCTGGCGAACCCGCGGGAGACTAGCCATGCCCTACCCCTGTACCCACGAGTGGTCGAGAGTCTTTCTGGATCGGGGCAATCCCCCCCTGGGGATTGCTTTTAGGGTGCTGAGTGCCACGGTGTTGGGGGCCGGTTTGGTACCCTTGCCCTTGCTGGACCTGAAGCCGGACCGACGAGTTTGGGCGGCCGATCTACCTCGCCAGTCCAGCCCCTTGGAGGCTCCGGTAGGGCGCCCGACCCTGGCCCAGGTGACGCCCTCGCCGACCCTGCCCCGGCCCATTGAACCTCGGCCCCAACCCACCCTGCCCCCTCCCGAGCAGATCCTGCAACCAGTGGCCCCACCCCCAGAACTGCAGGTGCCGACCCCTGAACGACCAGAAGAATTGGTGCCCCCAGCGGGGGAAGTCACCCTGGTGGTGGATCGGTTTGAGGTGATGGGCAGCACGGTATTTAGTGAGGCGGAACTGCAGGCGGTGCTGGCCCCCTTTGTGGGCCGACCGCTGACCCTGACGGAACTGTTGCAGGCCCGCACCGCGATTACCCAGCTCTATGTGGATCGCGGCTATATCTCCTCCGGGGCGTTTATTCCGCCCCAGGTGCCAGCGGCGGGCACGGTGGTGATCCAGGTGGTGGAAGGGCAACTGGTGGATATTCAGGTGCAGGGCACCACTCGCCTCAACCCCGGCTATGTCAGTAGCCGGCTGGCCCTGGCCGCCCCTCCGCCCTTAAATGTGAATCAGCTCGTGGATGGGCTGCGGTTGCTGCAACTCAATCCCTTGATTGCCAATATTTCGGGGGAACTGTCGGCGGGGTTAGAGCCGGGCACCAGCCTGCTCACCGTTACCGTGGAGGAAGCGGACAGCTTTAGCGTGGACTTGGCGGTCAACAACAATCAACCGCCGACGGTGGGGACAACGGAGGCCGGCCTCTACCTAAATGAACTTAACTTGACCGGTAACGGCGATGCCGCCCAGCTCGGCTATGCAATTACCGAAGGGTCTGACACGGTGGTGGCCAGCTATCAGCTGCCCGTTAACCCTCGCAATGGCACCCTGGGGGCCTTTTTCCAGTACAGCGATAACCGCGTCATCACGGCACCCGCCAATATCCTGGACATCACTACAGAAAGCTACTTGCTGGATCTGGTCTATCGCCAGCCGATTATTCTCACCCCCACGGAAGAGCTGGCCCTGAGCCTGATTGGATCCTGGGAGAAAAGTCGCAGTGAATTTTTAGGCAATATTCTGGGCGAGCCGATTCCCTTTCCCGCCTTTGGGGCCAATGCCGACGGGGTGATTGAGGTGTATGTGCTGCGGTTTGCCCAGGATTGGCTGAAGCGGGGTCGATCCGATGTGGTGGCGGCGCGATCTCAGTTCAGTCTGGGCTTGGGGGGCTCCACCCCGGTCAACCTCACCGGCGAGGCCCCCGATGGTAATTTCTTTGCCTGGTTGGGCCAGGCCCAGTGGGCCAAGCTGCTCGCCCCCGATACCCTGTTCATTGTTCGAGGAGCGGCCCAACTGGCCAATGACACCCTGCCGCCCCAGGAATTGTTTGGCCTGGGCGGGCAAACCACCATTCGCGGCTATCAGCAAGACCGGCTGCTCACCGACAATGCCCTGCAGGCCTCGGCGGAGGTGCTGTTTCCGATTCTGCGCGATCGCGAACGCCAGGGTCTACTCCAGATTGGCCCCTTCCTAGATGTGGGTACGGGCTGGAATACCCGGCTGCCCAACCCCAATCCCAGTACCTTGATCGGCCTGGGCCTCGGTCTCCTGTGGACCGAAGGCGAGGTCTGGACCGCTCGTCTGGACTGGGGGCTGCCCCTGAATGGCGGTCAGACCGGCAATTCCTGGCAGCAGAATGGTTTCTATTTCACCATCAACTTAACGGCGTTTTAGGGGAGGTGCTGCGGTGAGTCGTCAATTTCCATGGCAATGGCTTGGGGCAAGGCCAGCCTGGCGGCGCTGGCTACGCTACGGTCTGATCGGCCTGGTCAGTGGCCTGGCCTGCCTGCTATTGTCTCCGGCTCTGGCCAGTTTCCCCCCCGCCCCCCGCCATCCCGCCTCGATCATCCTAGCCCAGGCCACCCTAGCCCAGGGCCAGCAACTCTACGAAGCCGGTCGCTACAGCGAGGCGGTTGCCGTTCTGGAGCAGGTAGCCGCCTCGGCCACCGATGCCAGCGAGGCGGTGGTCGCCCTGCGCAACTTGGCCCTGGTGCAGTTACAACTCGGTCAGTGGGAAGCGGCCCAGGCCAGCCTAGATCAGGCCCAGGGTCGGTTAGCGGCGACCCCCAACCTGCCCGATGGGCCAGCCCTGCGGGCCTCGGTGCTGGAAGTGCAGGGGAGTGTGGAACTGGATCAGGGTCAGGCCGAGGCGGCCCTCGCCTCCTGGGAACAGGCCCTCGCCCTCTACCGGGAGTTAGACCAACCCCTGGCCCTGGCCCAGGTGCAGGTCAACCAGGCCCAGGCTTTACAACAATTGGGTTTCCATCGCCTGGTGGTGAGTTCCCTGTCGCCGCTGGTGGCCGCCCTGGCTGCCCAACCCCCTGGGCTGACCCAAAGCGTGGCCCTGCGTAGCCTGGGCGACTCCCTGGTACAGGTGGGCAGTTGGGCCGAGGCCGAAGCCCAGTTGACGGAAAGTTTAGCCCAGGCCCAGGCCCTACCCGATCCGGCGGCCACGGCCACGGCGGCCCTTAGCTTAGGCAACTTGAAGCTGGCCCAGGGTGATGCCCCGGCGGCCCAGACCTACTTTAACCAGGCTATGGACGCCACCGCACCCACCACCGTGCAGGTGCAGGCCCAGTTGAATCGGTTGAAACTCTACAGCCAAACCCAGCAAGTAGCTCCGGCCCAGAGTCTGTGGCCGACGATCCTGGCCAGCCTCGATCGCCTGCCCCCCAGCCAGCCCCAGCGCCTGGCCCGGATCAACCTGGGCCAAAGCCTAATAGACCTCCAGGTAGCCACCAACCCCACGCCCCGCCAAATTGCTGACATTCTAGCGGTGGCGGTGCAGCAGTCCCGGGCGGCGGGCGATCGCCGGACGGAATCCTACGCCCTGGGCACCCTGGCCCACCTCTACGAAACCCAGCAGCAATGGCAAGAGGCGGAATCCTTGACTCAATCGGCCCTGGCCCTGGCCCAAACCCTCAATGCCAAGGATATTGCCTACCGCTGGCAGGGCCAGTTGGGCCGCCTGTACCAAGCCGAAGGGGATGAGGAGCGGGCGATCGCCGCCTACACCGATTCAATCAAAACCCTGAAGCTGCTGCGCGCCGACCTGGTGGCGGTAAACCCGGCGGTGCAGGTATCCTTCCAGGACAATGTGGAACCCATCCACCGGGAACTGGTGTCGCTGCTGCTTTCCCCCAAGCGCAAGAGCACACCGGACGATCTAGAGGTAGCTCGGCAGACCATCGAGTCCTTGCAACTGGCGGAGTTGGATAACTTCTTCCGAGAAGCTTGCCTGAATGCCGCCGCCGTGGAGATTGATCAGCTGGATCAGCGGGCCGCGGTGGTCTACCCGATTATTCTGGGCGATCGGCTGGAGGTCATCCTCAGCCTACCGAACCAAACCCTGCGCCACTACAGCAGCCCGGTGACCGCCGCCCAACTGGGCCAGACCATTGACCAACTGCGCAAGGCGTTGGTGCTGCGGGTGGGCAACCAGTACCTAGCCCCGGCCCAACAGCTCTACGACTGGATGATCCGCCCTGCCGCCCCTGACCTGGCCGCCAGCGGCGTCGATACCCTGGTGTTTGTGCTGGATGGCGAGCTGCGGAACATTCCCATGGCGGTGCTCAACGACGGTGAGCAATTTCTGCTAGAGCGCTACAGCCTGGCCCTCACCCCCGGCTTGCAGTTAATCGATCCCAAACCCATTGAGGCCCAAGCCCTACGGGTGTTGACCGCGGGCTTGAGTGAGTCACGCCAGGGGTTTTCCTCCCTACCCAACGTGGTGGATGAGGTACAGGAAATTGAGGCCACGGTGCCGGCGACGGTACTGCTCAACGAACAATTCACCAACGCAACCTTTCAGGACCAGCTTACCTACGCCGGCACCCCCATCGTCCACATGGCCACCCATGGCAAGTTTAGCTCCACCAACGAAGACACCTTCGTCCTCACCTGGGATGGTCGCCTCGACATTACCGACCTCAACAACCTGTTGCAGATCTCCGAGCTGAACCAGGCCGGCCCCATTGAGCTGTTGGTGCTAAGTGCCTGCCAAACCGCCACCGGCGATAAACAGGCGGCCCTCGGCATGGCGGGCATGGCAGTGCGGTCTGGAGCCCGGAGTACCATTGCCACCCTCTGGCAGGTCAACGATGAAGCCACCGGCCTGTTGATGAGTCAACTCTACAGTGATCTGGCCGGTCAAACCATGACCAAGGCCGAGGCCCTGCGAGATGCTCAATTAAAGGTCCTACAAGATCCCCAATTCCGCCAGCATCCCTACTATTGGGCCCCCTACGTGTTGTTGGGCAACTGGCTCTAGAGCGCCGGTACAGGATTTCCGGCACTGGCTTGTTAAAGTAGAACATTTTCTGGAAGGCCTGCTGCTCAAGAGTTTCAGGCAATGGAAAACTAGGAATCCAACTTTAGAAGATCAGTGCCGCGACCAAATCAATATAAAAATATTGCTCATACAACTCAAATCTCGAAAGTTCATGCCCTTTTCTCCAGGGAAGAAGAATTTACCACCCCGTCAGGCTGCGCCTGCCACCCCTCCAGGGGAGGGGAATTTTGGGCTGCTTCATTCCCCTCCTTTGGAGGGGTGCCCCGAAGGGGCGGGGTGGTCTCTTGAGACGGGGTGGTTTCCGGCGGGGTAGTCAGCGCTGGATGACCTCGCAGAAAATCCATCACACCGGCTAGATTCTGCTTTACATCCCCATCTCGCAGATGAATCACCGTTAAACCTAACCCCATCAAAAAAGCATCGCGTTGAGCATCATATTCAGCCTTATCATCGTGACTGCTACCATCCACCTCAATCACGACCGCCTTTTCAGCACAATAAAAATCAACAATATAGTTGCCAATGATTTTTTGGCGATCGAAGTCTAGCCCTAAAAACTGTTTGCGCTTAAGTTGATTCCATAGCAACACCTCCGCCAAATTTTCTGCATGGCGCAAGGCTCTAGCCCGCTCCTTTAGGGCTGGGTTATAGGGGAGAGACATGTATTTTTGAGTGTCGCGCATAGAACTATCTTATTGGGCTGCGTTGGTCAGTTTTACCACCCCGTCAGGCTGCGCCTGCCACCCCTCCAGGGGAGGGGAATTTTGGGCTGCTTCATTCCCCTCCTTTGGAGGGGTGCCCCGAAGGGGCGGGGTGGTTTCCTTTGGAGGG
>DVEE01000380.1 GCA_015295885.1 Leptolyngbyaceae cyanobacterium M65_K2018_010 | reverse complement strand
GCGGCGAAGATAGTGAGGGGGTCGCCCCTCGTGAAAATAGCTCGATGCCAGGACCTTTTTGTAAAGCCCCATTCCTTAGCTGGAGTGGGGCTTTTGATTGCTACCGGCAGTGTGAAGCAGCGGGTCGATTGGCAAAGCGATCAGCAATGGTACCGATGCTCTACTAAGCTCCTCTTACTGGCTATTGACGACAGTTCCCGCGGGACCAACCCCACTCTTCGACCCCAATGGATACCTGGGTGCCTGGCCGAGGGTTACCGCCACTGAGGTCAACCAGTGTTACCTCTGTAGCATCGCGGAAGGAGCCGCGATAAACCGGTTTTCCCTGGGCGTTGTTGCGATAAAACCGCAGAGTTGACACTACAGATTCTGCGCCCGATCGCTCCCAGCGAATTTGGGTAAACCGTTGGTTGGTGGCCTCAGCTCGATATTGCCAGCCATTTTGCATCTGTCCAGTGCAGAAAATGGTGCCTGTCGCTGGGGGCTGGGCACTGGCTTGTTGACCGCTGAATTGAATAAAGAAGGGTTGACCATCCAGAGTGCCATTGGACGAGAGGCTGATGATCGAATTGTTAGGGCCATAGCGAATATTAGCGGGGGCTTGGGCGTCTGCTTCCCCTGAGGAGGTGAGATTGAGGACGATTTCTTCGGCGGTTTTGCGGGTCTGCTGCCCTGCAAACCTAATGTTATTGCCATCAGCCAGGCGAATCGATAGCTCGGCACTGTTATCAGGTTGAATGGTTACTGAGGCAAAGGTAATGCTCTGGTTGGGACGACCTTGCAGCCCGAAGGTGCCTTGACCCGCCTGGGCCAGGGTCACCACGCTAGCGACCGGGGGCCGACTAACGCTGTCGTCGGCAATGGTGAAACGAATGGATAGGGGTTGACCATCCAGGGTGCCACTGCCGTTCAGGGAGATCAGGGTGCTGCCCTGGTAGCGGACGGTGAAGGTGCCGGTGGCGTCAGCCCCGCCAGCGCTGGTCAGTCGGATCTGAGCTTCCCCGGTTCTACGGCTGACCACCTGCCCGTTCCACCGCTGCAAGTTGCCGTCGGCCAGACGCAGGGTGATCTCGGCCTGCTGGTTGGCGGTAGTGGTGACGGTGACGAAGGTCACGGTTTGACTGGGGCGATTACCGATGGATAGAGTTCCCTCTCCTTCTCCGGCCAGGTTCAAGTTGGCCTGCTGGGCGATAACGGTGTCGTCAGGCATGGGCACGGCTGCTCCAACGATCTGGGGAGTGCTCATCACCGTGACGGCAGCGCCATAGGCTAAAGCCGAATAGGCTAGAATCGAACGGATGTTCATGGTTGATGACCTTTTGATAGCTTTTAAGTCAGTTCAGGGCGTCTCTCTTTGCGCTAGTTGTTAATGCGGTGTAGGCCCTTAGATGTAGACCCTTACTAATGGGTGGTTGCGTACCGACCACTAACAGCCCAAACGCCAAACGCTAAACTGACCATAGCAGCACAATATATGAAATAGATAATTAACTGGAGGGGTTATCATCCCACGAAGCTCCCTAATGCAGGGACAACTACTTTTTTCCAGAGAGAACTCCAGTAAAAAACGGATTGATTCAATCGGGCGACTGGGGGCTCAGAGTGCCCAACATCGGGGTTTTTGTCGGGTGGGTATTGCGTTCAAGGTTACGTAAGGTAATGCTTGAGCTTGATTTGTATAGAAGGCTGCTGCTACTGTTTGCATAGCGTTCCGGTCGTTGATGTTTCTTATCGTTGCAATATCCCCTAGCTAAATTTTGGGGTCTTAAGTACTGACTGTAGTAAAGAATTTATGCAGACGCGATCGCGCTATTTGCTCGCTGTAGTGGCTTTGCTACTGGGGCTGTTTGGCCTAATGACCCAGGTGAGTTTTGCCCAGAGCCCTGGTGATGGCCAAAATTCTCAACCGACGGCTGTTCTCTTCGAGAATGTGCGCATCTTTGACGGCGTTTCTGACACCCTGACGGCCCCTTCGAACGTTCTGGTGGTTGGCAACACCATTCAGGCGATCGATACCCGACCCTTGCCGATTCCAGCGGATATCGGTGTCGTTCGGATTAATGGCGAGGGGCGGGTGCTGATGCCGGGCTTGATTGATGCCCACACCCACATTTTTATGGAGACTACCTCGGAAGAGGACTTGATTGCAGCGACTACTTCCCCGGAGCGTCTGTTTCAGCGGGCCCAAGAGAATGCCACCGCCATGGTAATGCGGGGATTTACCAGTGTCCGAGACATGGCGGGGCCGGTTTTTCAGCTAAAGCGGGCGATTGATCAGGGGGATGTGGTGGGGCCGCGCATCTGGCCCTCCGGGGCCATGATTTCCCAAACCAGTGGCCACGGCGACTTTCGTCAGTTGAGCGAACTGCCCCGGACACCCACTTCAGAATTGAGTTTGGCGGAAAAGTTTGGGGTGAGTGCGATCGCCGATGGGGTACCCGAAGTGCTGCGCCGCACCCGTGAGCAACTGATGCTGGGGGCCAGCCAGGTAAAGCTGGCGGCGGGGGGCGGGGTGTCTTCACTGTACGACCCCATTGATGTGGCCCAGTACACCGAGGAGGAACTGAGGGCGGCAGTGGAAGCCGCCGAGGACTGGAACACCTATGTGGCCGTCCACGCCTATACTCCCCGGGCCATTCAGAAGTCGATTCGGGCTGGGGTGAAGTGCATTGAGCACGGCCAGCTCATGGATGAAGCAACGGCGCGGATGATGGCCGAGAACGATGTCTGGCTGAGCATGCAGCCGTTCCTGGACGATGAGGACGCCAACCCCAAGCCAGACCCGGTGAGTCGGGCCAAACAGTTGGAGGTGGCTGAAGGCACCGACAGAGCCTATAACCTGGCCAAGCAGTACAACCTCAAAACCGCCTGGGGCACCGACAACCTCTTCAACCCCGAGGGGGCCACTCGCCAGGGAGCAAAACTAGCCAAGCTGGTGCGCTGGTACAGCCCGGCGGAGGTACTGCGCATGGCGACCAGCACCAATGCAACGCTGCTGGCCCTGTCGGGGCCGCGCAACCCCTATCCGGGCAAACTGGGCGTAGTAGAAGTGGGTGCCCTGGCAGACTTGCTGTTGGTCAACGGCAACCCGCTGGCAAATATTCGGCTGATTGAAGACCCGGCAGCTAACTTTCTGGTGATTATGAAAGACGGGGTGCTTTATCAGAACCTGCTGGGCTGATGCAGTCCTGATGTCGGCCACTGGGCGACAAAGGTGGCTTGCCTAGCATCTGGGTAGGCGTTAGGTAGGGGTGAGGCACTCTGGTACTAGGTCTGAGGCAGGGTTCCCAGGGCCTTCCCGGTCGCTACCGTTTGCTTAATCAAGTCAAAAACCGCCCGCATGGCCATGGCTTCTCCCCCTTCCGGCCGACCCGGTAAGGGGCGAATATTCCAGGCCATCAGGTCAATATGTACCCAGGGGATATCGGGCCGGGTAAATTCCTGGAGAAACAGGGCGGCTGTGATCGATCCACCGTAGGCGCTGTCAGAAATGTTGGAAAGATCCGCCACTTTGCTGTCAATCATGGCCCGGTAGGGTTGGTAGAGGGGAAGGTGCCAGAGGGGATCATCCACCTGCTCGCCGATGGCCAGCAGGGCGGCGGCGATGGCTTGGCGATTGCTAAAGCAAGCGGGCAGTTCAGTGCCCAGGGCGATGCGTGCGGCGCCGGTGAGGGTGGCGAAATCAATCACCAGCTGGGGTTCCGGCTCTTCGCTGACGGCCTCCCAGAGGGCATCGGCTAAGATGAGCCGTCCCTCGGCATCGGTATTGCCGACTTCGACGGTGAGTCCACGGCGGGAGGGCAGTACATCCAGGGGATGCATGGCATTGCCCGCGAGGCTATTTTCCACGGTGGGGATCAGAACCCGCAGCCGCACGGGTAGCTGTAGCCCCATAATCATGGCGGCTAAACCCAGGACATGGGCCGCCCCACCCATATCTTTTTTCATTAGCTTCATACCGGCCGCCGGTTTGATGTCTAGGCCGCCCGTGTCAAAGCAAACCCCTTTGCCTACCAGGGTGACTTTGGGGGCCTCGGCATGGCCCCAGGTCAAATCAAGCAGCCGAGGCATTTGGGCGGCGGCGCGGCCGACGGCGTGGATGAGGGGATAACCCTGGCGGATCAGATCATCGCCTCGAATGACGGTCAGGTTGGCGGCATGGGTATCGGCCAAGGCTTGGGCGGCGGCTTCAAGCTGTTCTGGCCCCATATCCCCAGCGGGAGTATTCACCAGGTCCCGCACTAGGGTGGTGGCGGTTACGGTCTGGGTGACGTAGGCTTGATCGGCACCCGCGGGAGCTACCAACTGGGCTAGGGGTTGGTCGTTGGGTCGTTTATAGCGGGAGAAGCGGTATTCCCCCAGGCGCCAGCCCAACCACAGCTTGGTGGCCAATTCTGGGGACCAGGAATCGGCTAGGTAGTAGGTTTGGGGGGGGAGAGTCGTGGGCAAAGACCCCAGGGCCCAGGTGTCGAGGGAATCGGCTTGGCCGACGAGGACCTTAGTCAAAGTGCCCCCTGTCCCTGGAACTAAGCAAAAGGTATTGGGCTCGGCTTTAAACCCGGTGGCAGCGACCCAGGCTTGACTGTCGCTGGGGTGCTGGCTTAGGTCAGTTTCGTTAACCAGGTAAATGGGGATTGGGGATGACAAGGGAGATTCCTCCTGTAGATGACCTTAGGGCA
The DNA here is from genome assembly GCA_015295885.1 of Leptolyngbyaceae cyanobacterium M65_K2018_010. Lineage (GTDB taxonomy): Bacteria > Cyanobacteriota > Cyanobacteriia > Phormidesmidales > Phormidesmidaceae > Nodosilinea. The sequence continues at coordinate 3,943 of DVEE01000380.1, read as the reverse complement.
GTAAGTCTAGCGAAGTTTGAGGTTCAGCAAAAGCCCGGCAGCGGTTAGAGGAACTGGGGGGAGATGGGTGTTTGGGTGAGGGTGGCCGGGCTCAGGGGTTATAGGGCGGTAACCGTTTGCCAATAACGGTAGCTGGCGTAGGCCATGGTGATGACGCCAGCTGCGATGGCCGATTCATCCACCTCAAACTTGGGGTGATGGAGGGGATAATTGACCGCCCGATCCCTAAAGCCGACCCCCAGGCGAAACATGGTGCCGGGGGCGTGCTCCAGGTAGAGAGAGAAATCTTCGGCCCCTAGGGAGGGTTCGTGGATGATCTGTAGGCAGTCGTCTCCCAGGGCTTCGCTGGCGCAGCGGGCGGTAAGTTCGGTGAGGGCTGGGTCGTTGAGTACGGAGGGAACGCCCCGGTGATAGGTCAGCTCGTACTTGGCGCCGTAGGGCTGGCAGACCCCCGCGACGATGGTTTCAATCCACTGGGGTAGGTGGTTGCGGGTATCGGGGTGGAGCGATCGCACCGTCCCCGACAGCTTGACCGTATCGGCAATGACGTTGGGGGCCCGGCCTCCGGTAATTTGGCCAATGGTCAACACAATTGGATGGAGTGGATTTTGAGTGCGGCTGATGGACTGTTGCAGAGTCGTCACTACCTGGGAGGCAATCCAGATGGCGTCGATGGCTTCGTGGGGCCGAGCGCCATGGCCTGATTCCCCCAGGATGGTGATTTCCAGGTCATCGGCGGCGGCGGTCAGCGCTCCGTAGCGAATGCCAATGGTGCGGGCTGGCATCGAGGGGTAGGCATGGAGGGCGAGCACCGCTGAAACCCCTTCCATCACCCCATCGTCAATCATCCAGCGGGCCCCCTGGGCGGTTTCTTCCGCCGGTTGAAAGATAAAACGGGTCAGGCCCGCCAGGGGAAGTTCTAACTGGGAAAGGACCATGGCCGTTCCCAGGCCCACGGTGGTGTGTACATCATGGCCGCAAGCATGCATAATGCCAAGCTGGGTGGAGGCAAAATCCAATTCCACCCGTTCGGGAATGGGCAGAGCGTCCATATCGGCGCGCACCGCTAAGATGCGGGGATCCTCGGCGCCGGGCAACTCCGCCACCACTCCCGTTTTGCCCACCAGTTCCTGGACCCGCAACCCGCAGGAGGAGAGCACCCCCGCGACATAGGCCGCCGTTTTATATTCTTGGCCGCTGAGTTCGGGGTGACTGTGGAGGTGACGACGAATTTCAATCAGCCGGGGGGTAAGGGTAGTGGCGATCGCGGTAATCTGACTCAGCATAGCTTCGGAAATGCGGTTTCTTTATCCTAAGCAACCCAGCGCTCCGATGCACGGGTTTAACCGCTTGGTTTGAGTCCGACCTAATCGACTCCATGAATGCTTCCAATTACAAGCTGGTGAATGAGGGGCTTGTGCAAGTCAGATCAGCCGTCCTGGGGGATTAAGCTACCCGGGTTACGAGGCGTCCTAGTTTTGGTTAGGCCGCCCTTAAACCCCCACTGACTCCAAAACCGAAACCATTTGGGGCCAGGATAATCCTGACTGAAGGTAACGGGGATGTTCTGGGGTATAGGGGCCTTCTAAAATATCGATAGATTGAATGTCAGCTCCCTCCGGCAGCACGGGCACGTCGGGGTCAAAGGCGGTGGGGCGCACTAAGGAACTGGAGAAGCCCCTAAAAATGACCACTTCGTCGGCTTCACCAGCGACTAGAGCCCGCACCAGCAGAACCTCTTTGGGGCGTTTGAGGGTGTACTGTTCGAGGCGAAAACCTGGGGTCATAGGGAGATTAGTTAATCGCTTGGCGGCCCTGCTTACCCAGGCGCACAAACACAAACCAGGCTAGAGAGGCCATGTAAATGGCTAACCCAACTAGGCCAAAAAAGCCCAAAAAGCCCTGGGTGTAACCGCTGTGGAAATACTCTTTATAGAGCAAGGGCGGTTCCAGCCAGGTTTGGCAGTCGGCGGCAGCAAAGCGGGCATTGGAGAAACCACAGGGCAGGAAGGTCAGCAAAATCGCGGCCCCCAGCACGTTGTAGAGCGTAACCGCCCACCGCCAGGCGCTAAAGACCAGCTTCAATAGCGAGTCCGGTTGTTCCCGGATTTCCTCGTTCAGGTCTACCCAAAACCACAGGGCGATGGGAATCAACACCCGCGCCATTACCGCGGCAACAAAGCTCAGGGTAAATCCACCGATCATCAGGTAGACGGTAATCATGAGCAGGCTGGCCACCTTCCAATAAATGGTGAGCAGGTGTTGAATGGGCTCGTTTTTTTGCACAAAAGCCCAAATCAAGAGTCCTAGCGGCAGGACCACTGTAAACAGGACGGCCAGACGGTAGTCGGTCCAGACCAGAGCGCGTAGGAAGGAAGGTTCAACCATGACCTGACTGATAGGGTGGATGGGGGGCCTCTGAACGTGAAGCCATTTTACAGATTAGCATTTGGGTTAAGGCGCGATCGCTGACTGGTAGAGCGACCCGCCCCCATCTCCATCCCACCTAACCCCTACTGCCACGCCAGGAGCCTACCGATGACCCAGATTCCCGCATCTAAAACACCTCAACTGATGCAACTCGGCAATTGGATCCTGCGCCCTCTGGCCTATATGGAGGCAAACCAGCGGAACTTGGGAGATCTGTTTCGGGCTCAGGGTAGCTTAATTAATTGGATTTTTGCCAGCCACCCAGACACCTTGAAATATATATTGACCCACGATGCTGAAGCCTTCAGCGCCCCAGGGGAGATGAACGCCATCTTGAAGCCCCTGTTGGGGGAAAACTCGGTGATTTTGCTGAGTGGGCAACGTCACCAGGCCCGGCGCAAGTTGGTCATGCCCCCTTTTCATGGTGAGCGGCTGAAGGTTTACGCCGACTTAATTCAGCGAATTACCGGCTGAGCTATCTCCTGGGCAAACTTTTCAGGCCAGAGCCATCACCCAGAAGATCTCGATGCGCGTGATTCTGCAGGCGGTATTTGGCCTGCATCAGGGAGAGCGCTACCAGCGTTTAGAGAAACTGCTGAAGGCCCGCCTAGATATGGTGGCGAGTCCCCTGGCTTCCACCTTAATTTTTTTCCCTGCCCTGCAGCGAGATTGGGGCCCCTGGAGCCCTGGTCACAAAATTCGCGGGATCGCCACTGCAACCGACGATCTGCTGTTTGAGGAAATTCGAGAGCGCCGCGCCCATCCCGACCCCGATCGGACGGACATTCTTTCCCTATTGCTCATGGCCCAGGATGAAACTGGCCAGGGACTCAGCGACCCAGAACTGCGGGATGAGCTGATGACCCTATTGGTAGCTGGCCACGAGACCACAGCGACTGCCATGGCCTGGGCCCTCTATTGGAGCCATTACTTGCCCCAGGTTCAGACCCAGTTACGCCGGGAACTGGCGGCAAACCCCAGTAGCGATCCGATGGCCTTAACCAAACTGCCCTACCTGAGCGCTGTCTGTAATGAGACCTTACGCATTTACCCGGTGGGGATGTTGACCTTTGCCCGTCGAGTCGAACGGCCCCTGCAGTTGCAGGGGTACAGCCTGGAACCCGGAGAAGTGGTGATGGGGTGCATTTACCTGCTGCATCGGCGGGAAGACCTTTACCCCCATGCCACGAAATTCCGGCCAGAACGCTTTCTAGAGCGGCAGTATTCCGCCTTTGAATTTATGCCCTTTGGGGCTGGGGCCCGCCGCTGTATTGGGGCAGCCCTGGCCACCACTGAAATGAAAATTGTGCTGGCTACACTACTACAAGAATTCGATCTGGCTTTGCTGACCCGCCGGCCCGTAGAACCCCAGCGCCGTGGCATTACCCTAGGGATGAGGGGAGAGGTGGACTTCCTGCTGCGGTCTGTCCAGGCACCAAATGCTAAGGTGGTTGCCCCGGGGGCGGCAGGATAATTGAATAGTTTTTGACTACCGGGTGACTGGCCAGCCATA